>NZ_JBFUID010000030.1:0-72141 GCF_056402055.1 Pseudomonas sp. P4_C4
CCCACCCCACAGATAATGCAAAAGCTGTGGGAGCGTGGCTTGCCCGCGATTTCGTTTTTACGGCCAACACACAACATCAGACTTACGCATTTTTATTAACTATTTAATGCCTATTTTTTATAATTAACTTATAACTAATCGGACTTTTACAGCCGCTACTTATATAAATATCGTTACAACCATCACCGACCCCTGACCAGGTGGAGGCCCACGGAACTACCGCTTTCCGGCCGACACCATTCCACGGTCAACCGCTGCACCCAAACCAGAAACCGGCTCAAGCCACCGCTGCCATGGTCCTCAAACCACGGCCCCGGCAACGCTTTGCCCAAAAAAACCGACAACGCCAACGCAGCACTTACACACCCGGGGCTCACCATGCACACCACTTTCCGCTCAAACCGTCTGACGCTGGCCGTGTCGCTGGCGATATTCGGCTTGTCGGCTCACGCCGAAGAAAACACCAAGGATGGTGCCCTCCCTGTCGTTACCGTCACCGCCGAACACCACAGCGAAGACCTGCAAAAGACCCCGCTGGCAATTTCCGCCTTCGACGAAAAGGCCCTCGAAGACAAGCAGATCAAAAGCATTCGCGACCTCTCCGGGCAGGTACCGAACCTGACCCTCAGCCGCCAGTCGATCTCCTACAGCGCACAGACCTACGGGATACGTGGCATCGGTGAAACCGACCCGATCCAGGAGTCGGCCGTCGCGGTCTACGCCGATGACCTGTACATCCCGCGGGCCATTTCCTCGATGCTCGACTTCAACGACGTCGAACGCGTCGAAGTGCTGCGCGGCCCGCAAGGCACGCTGTATGGGCGGAACAGCAGCGCCGGTGCGATCCGCGTGATCACCCGCGATCCGACCCAGCAAACCCGTGGTTTCTTCGAACTCGGCGCCGGTGACTACAACGCGCAGAACGGCCGCCTGCTGATCAGCGGTCCGCTGGTGGACAACGCATTGTTCGGCAGCTTCTCGGCGATTCGCCTGACCCGTGACGGCACCGTCTCCAACCCGACACGCCACACCGATGTGAACAACATCGACATCCAGTCCTATCGCGGCAAGCTGCGCTACAACCCCGACGATTCGCCCTGGGATGTACAACTGACCCTGGCCGGTACGTTTGACCGTGGCGATACCACCAGTTACACGCCATTCGATGCCAACGGTCACTTCGATAAATTCAAGAGCTACAGCAGCCTCAATCCGAAAAACCGACTCGACCAGGGCAGCTCGGTGCTGCGCGCGATCTACACGATTGACGACCATCTGAACGTCAAATCGGTGACTGCCTACTCCGCATTCAACCAACCGGTGGACTATGACAACTCGGGGCAGGCAGCCCTGATTCAGAACAACCTGATCACCTACAACCAGGACTACGCCACCCAGGAATTGCAGCTCAACGGCGACTACGACGATTTCAGCTTCAGCACCGGCCTGTACCTGTACCACGAAAGTTTCGACGCCGAGCGCGACAACCTGACCTTTTCCATCGCGCGCAACCGGGTGATCGGCCAGGGCCAGTACAGCACAACCAATACCGAGAGCTACGCCCTTTATGGCCAGGGCAGTTACAACATCACGCCACAGCTGGCGCTGATCGCCGGACTGCGGTTTACCCGCGAGCACAAGAATTTCGATTACACCAACTACGCCATCACCACCAGCCGACAGATCACAGGGACCAACTTCAGCGCCGACTCAAGCAAATCGTGGCAGTCCACCAGCCCGAAACTCGGCTTCGAGTACGCCTGGACCCCGCACCTGAACCAGTACGCCTACGTGGCCAAGGGGTTCAAGGCCGGTGGCTTTGACAACCGCGCGCCAACCAAGGCCGCCGCCGAACAGGCGTTTTCACCGGAAGACGTGACCACCTGGGAAACCGGCTTCAAGGGTGACTTCTTCGACCGTCGCCTGCGTGCCAACCTCGCGCTGTTCTATAACGACTACAAAGACCTGCAGACCAACGCCTATGACCCGGCGCTGGGTGTCAGCCTGCGGACCAACGTCGGCAAGGCGCACACCTACGGCGTCGAGCTGGAAACCCTGACCGCACTGACCAACGACCTGCAACTGACCGCCAACGTCGGCTACCTGGAAAGCCAGTACGACGATTTCCAAAACGCCGGTGGCGCGGGTGTCGACGCCAATGGCAAGCAGCTGGTGTTTTCACCGCGCTGGAACGCCAGCGTCGGCCTCAACTACACCATCCCGGCTGGATTGCCTGGCACCTGGCTGGCCGGCACTGATGCCCAGTTCCAGACCAAGTCCTTCGCCAACGCTCTGAACGACGACATCCAGGAAATCCCCCAGCAGACCTTCTGGAACGCCAACACCCGCTACATCTCCGGCGACGGCCACTGGACTACCACGCTGTCGGTGAAAAACCTGCTCGATCGCGCTTACCCGCAATCGGTCGGCTTCGTGCCGTCCAGTGGCGCCCGCTACTACGCGATCAACGACCCGCGAACCCTCTTGTTGTCCGTGCGCTACGACCTTTAACCCCAAACGCAAACACCCGTAGGAGCTGCCGCAGGCTGCGATCTTTTGACGTTGATCTTAAGAAACAAAATCAAAAGATCGCAGCCTTCGGCAGCTCCTACAGAGGATTCATTCCAAAGCTGTACTTAAGGAGCATCACTATGGCTTTCACCCGCAGGGAACTGATTTCCCGCATTGCCGCCGTTGGTGGCTATTCCGCTGCTGTCAGCGCCCTCGGTGCGCTGGGGCTGACGCCTCAGGCCGTGGCATCGACTTTCAATCCGCTGCAACTGGGCAGCAGTGGCAAAGGCAAGCATGTGGTGGTGGTCGGTGCCGGCATTTCCGGCCTGGTCAGTGCCTATGAACTGCGCAAGGCTGGTTTTACCGTCACCATACTTGAAGCCCGCGAACGGGTGGGCGGGCGCAACTGGACCTTGCGTCGCGGTACCAAAGTCGATTTCGACGATGGCATCAGCCAGACAGTCGACTTCGATGACGGGCAGTTCTTCAACGCAGGCCCTGCGCGCATCCCCAGCCATCACCAGACCATCCTCGGCTACTGCCGTGAGTTGGGCGTAGAGCTGCAAGTGCTGGTCAACAGCAGCCGCAACGCACTGGCCTTGCCGGACCAGAAACAACCGGCATTCCAGTTGCGCCAGGCGGTCAACGACACGCGTGGGCAACTGTCCGAGTTGCTGGCGCGAACCGTCAGCCGCAAGGCTCTGGACCAGGACTTGAGCGCCGACGACCGCAAGGCGCTGCTGAGTTTCCTCAAGGTCTATGGCGACCTGAATGCCGACCTTCAATACAAAGGTTCGGTGCGCTCGGGGTACACACGGGTGCCCGGCGCGGGTGATCAAACCGGTATCACCCGCGCACCGCTGGAACTGCAAACCCTGCTCAATCCCAAGCTCTGGGGCGCGTTGGTATTCGATGAGATACCGGAGTTTTCCTCGACCATGTTCCAGCCGGTCGGTGGCATGGACCGCATTCCCTATGCGTTCTACGAAAAACTCAAGGATGCGGTGCGCTTCAATGCCGAAGTCAGTGACATCCAGACTTCCGAGCAAGGCAGCCGCATCGCCTACCGCGACCGCAAGACCGGTACCACCCAGACCCTGACCGCTGATTACGCCATCGTCACCGTGCCGCTGCCGCTACTGGCGAAGTTGCCGAGCAACTTCAGCCAACCGTTCAAGCAAGCAATTGAGACCGCACAAAGCGATCAGGCGAACAAGGTCGCCTGGCAGTCGCCGCGGTTCTGGGAAACTGACTTCAACATCTACGGTGGCCTTTCCTACCTGGACCATGAAGTCAAAGGCTTGTGGTACCCCAGCGATCGCCTCAATAGCGCACAAGGAATTCTGGTCGCCGCCTACAACACCAGCGAATCGGCCCAGGCCTTCAGCAAAAAATCCCTCGCCGAACAGTTCACCTCGTCCCGGCAAGCCGTGGAACTGCTGCACCCCGGACACAGCACCAAGCTGCAAAAACCGGTGGCCATCAACTGGGCCAAGGTGCCGTTCAGCAAAGGCCCGTGGATCGTCAACGACGAGGTCGGTGAAAGCGCCTACCAGATTCTTAATGAACCTCAGGGCCGCACCTATCTGGCCAGCGATGCCCTGGCCCATGGCGGCGTCGGCATCTGGCAGAACAGCGCCGCCGACTCGGCGCGGCGCATCGTTTCGCTGATCGGCCGACATGCCGAACGCAATCAACCGGGCGTTGCCGCCTGACTCACTCAATAAAAGGATTGAACGATGAAAGCCATCACTTTGCTGACAGGACTGCTCATGACCGCGACCACCCTTGGCAGCCACGCCGACGAGATCAAACGTATCGCCCTGCCCAACTCGAACTTTCCGATTTCGCTGGCGGTGTCCGTGCCGGCACAAACCGACCTGCTGTTCGTCAGTGGCCTGCTGGCCGACCTGCACGACCCGAAAGCGCCTAAGGATTCTTTTGCCGCCTATGGCGACACCGCAACCCAGACCACTTCGATTCTCAACAAGCTCAAGGGCGTATTGGAAGCCCAGGGGCTTGGGCTCGGCGATGTGGTGCAACTGCGGGTGTTCCTGGTGGGAGATCCGGCCAAGAGCGGCAAGCTGGATTTTGCCGGACTGCAAGAAGGCTATACGCCGTTCTTCGGCAGCACCGCGCAACCGAACAAACCGGCACGTACCGCCATTCAAGTGGTGGCCCTGCCGCTGCCCGGCGGCCTGGTCGAAATCGAAGCCGTCGCCGCTCGCAAGAAGTGACACGGAATTCACCCGCCATTCAGGAGTTTCACCTTCATGCTCAACTGCCCGGTGCGTCGAACGGCGCCTTCCTTTCGTCCCTTGTTAGTCCCGCTGTCGTTTGCCTGCGGCCTCGCCTCGTTCAGCATCGAGGCCGCCGAAACCAGCTCGCCGACCCTCAACACCGTGGTTGTCACGGGCAACCGCGGCACCGAGCAACGCACCGTCACCACCAGCCCGACACCGATCGACGTGGTGACCGGCGATCAACTGCGCTCGGTCGGCAAACCGAGCCTGCTGGAGGCGCTGAGTAAATTCATTCCGTCGTTCAACCTGCCCGACCGGGCGGGTTGGGATGCCAGCGGCGTGGTGCGCTCGGCCACCCTGCGCGGCCTGACCGCGTCCCACGTGCTGGTACTGGTCAACGGCAAGCGCCGGCATACCAGTGCGACGCTGAACATCAACGGCATCAACAGCGGCGCGGCGCCCAGCGACCTCGACCTGATTCCGGTGGCCGCCATCGATCATATCGAGGTGCTGCGTGATGGCGCGGCCGCCCAATACGGTTCCGATGCCATCTCCGGGGTGATCAACATCATCCTCAAGCAGACCACCGGCGGCAGCTCGGACACGATCCTGGGCCAGAACTACGACGGCAAACGCGGTACCGGGCAAGAAGCGCTCAACTATGGCTTCGAAGTCGGGGACGCCGGCGTGTTCAATGTCTCGCTCGATACCCGCTACCAGGAGCGTGACAACAAGGCCGGCAGCAACGGTTACAGCTCACATTACTATCCATTGGCGGACGGTTCGCCCGACCCGCGCGAGGCCACGGCCAGCCATCACACTTACAAAGGCTACGGCTTGCCGCGCAGCCAGTTGGCGGATGCTGCCTACAACCTCGACCTGCCCCTGAACGATGCCGTCACGCTGTACTCGTTCTCGACACTGGCTACGCGGGAAAACAACGACGGCCAGAATTTCCGCCTGCCCAGCGGCCGCAACACCATCACCACCGGTCCCAACGGCTTCCCCGACGGCTACAGCCCTTACTGGTTGATCAACGAGACCGACTTCCAGTCAGCCTTCGGCGCCAGGGGTGACGATATCGGCGGTTGGGCCTGGGACCTGAGCAGCACTTACGGACGCAACTACGCCAAGCAGCGCACCTATGACAACCAGAACCCGTCACTGGGGGAAAACACCCCGAACAAATTCACCTCCGGCATCTTCATCGCCGATCAGTGGACCAGTAACCTGGACCTGAAAAACAGCTACGACATCGGCCTGGTCAAGCCACTGGATGTCGCCTTTGGGTTCGAGCATCGACGCGATGGCTACGAGACCCGGGCGGGCTCCGAAGCCTCTTACATTGACGGCGGCTACGTGTTCCCGGCCGGCCATCCGCGCGCCGGCCAACGTCCCGATCCCGGCGCGCAGGTCACCAACGGCATCACCCCGGACGATGAGCAAAAGGTCAGTCGCAACAACGTCGCCAGCTACATCGACCTGGGCTTCTACCCTGTCGAGCAGTGGTACCTGGGCGTCGCGGCGCGCTATGAGCATTACAACGAAGGCGTGGGCAGTACGCGCAGCGGCAAGCTCAGTACCCGCTACGAGTTCAACCCGGTGTTTTCGGTGCGCGGCACCATCAGCAATGGCTTTCGCGCGCCGTCGCTGGCCAACGAGGTCTTCACCGCCCGCTCGACCGGGTTCGACACCATCAATGGCGTCTACCAGTCCTACAACTACGTGATTCTGCCGGTGGACTCGGCGGGTGCCCAGGCGCTGGGCGCAGAACCATTGAAACCCGAGCGCTCCACCAACTTCAGCCTCGGCTTCGCCCTGACCCCGAGCGAAAACCTGAGCCTGACGGTGGACGGCTACGTGATCAACCTGCGTGATCGCCTGGTACTCAGTGAACGCTTCCAGGGCCCTGGCGTCGCCGCCCTGCTCGACAGCATCGGCGTGCCGGCCACCGCCGGGGCGCAATTCTTCACCAACGGCGCCAGCACTCGCACCTCAGGGGTCGATGTGGTGGGTAATTACTGGCAGAACCTGAACAGCTTCGGCTCGGTGAGATGGACCGCGGCGCTGAACTACAACCACACGCAAATCCTCAGCGTCAACGATACCCCGTCGCAACTCACGGCCCTGAACAGCAGCTATCAACTGCTCGGTCGCCAGGCCCGTGCGCTGATTACCAAGACCTCCCCCAGCAGCAAGGCGATTTTCTCCGCCGACTGGGCGATCCACGACTTCGACGTCAACCTGCGCCTGACCCGTTTCGGCACCTACACCGAGGTCAACAGTTCCGCCGATCCGAGCCTGGACCGCGAATATTCCGCCAAGTGGATCACCGACCTCGATGTCGCGTACGCACTGACCAAACAGCTGACCGTCGCCGTCGGCGCGCAGAACCTGTTCGACAAATACCCCGATCATATCGGTGTACCCAACTCTTCGTTCGGCGACAACTGGGGCAGCTTTTCACCGTTCGGCTTCACGGGTGGGTACTACTACACCCGCTTGCAGTACGCGTTCTGACGGAAGAAAACCCCACTAAGCTAATTCTTAAAAAGTATTTATAAAGTATTTTTTATAACCATATTATTCAGGTCAGTCGAACCTTTCTTTTCCTGATATCGAGCGTGCCATGTCGAAATCCACCCCATACACTGAAGCAAAATTCCGTCGTCCCGTGCTGGCCGGTCTGGTCGTTGCGCTGGCCTTGACGTTCTCCCTGCCGTCCCAGGCGCGGGAAACGCTGCGGATCGGCTACCAGAAGTCATCGACCCTCATCACCCTGTTGAAGACTCAAGGCACCCTGGATAAAACCCTCGCGCAACAGAACATCGACGTGAGCTGGCATGAGTTTCCAAGCGGCCTGCCTCTGCTGGAGGCGCTGAATGTCGGCAATGTCGACATCAGCGCCGACGTGGCGGACACCGTGCCGATCTTCGCCCAGGCCGCGCAGGCCAGACTGACCTACTTTGCCCAGGAAGCGCCCTCGCCTTCGGCCCAGGCAATCGTCGTGCACAAGGACTCGTCCCTGCATCAATTGGCGGATTTGAAAGGCAAGAAAGTGGCCGTCACCAAAGCCGCCGGCAGCCATTATTTGTTGATCGCCGCCCTGACAAAAGCCGGCCTGAAATTCTCGGACATTCAACCGGCCTATCTGTCGCCCGCTGATGGCCGCGCCGCCTTCGAGAACAACAAGGTCGACGCCTGGGTCACCTGGGAACCCTTCCTCACCAGCGCCCAACGCCAACTGCCAACCCGCACGTTGGCTGACGGCGCAGGCCTGGCCAGCTACAAGCGCTATTACCTGACCAGCACCCGCTACGCCGAGGAGCACCCACAAGTGCTCAAGGTGGTTTACGACCAACTGGAGAAAACCGGTAGCTGGGTCAAAACCAATCCCCGTGAGGCGGCTCAGGTGTTGAGTCCGTTGTGGGGCAACCTGGGCCTGGATACGGTCGAGACCGCCAATAGCCATCGCAGCTATCAGGTACAGCCGGTCAAAAGCGACGAGTTGGGTGAGCAACAGAAAATCGCCGATGCATTTTTTGCCGCCGGCCTGTTGCCCAAGGCGGTGGATGCGCAGGATGTCGGGATCTGGCAGCCGTGAGGCGTGGATGATTCGGAAGCCTTCTGAAGCAAATCCACCAATCCCTGGTGTCCGCGGTGCGTGCCGGCCAGCGGCCAGTCCTCGCCCGGAATGATCCACTCGATATCTTCGGCAGACAACGCCAGCAGACCTGGCTCATCGCCGCGGCCCATGGCTGCAAAAAAATTCTTCACAGTCTGGACATTCTCTTGTGTGCTCATCGAAATCTCTCCATTTCCTTTACCCAGGATCGTGTCCGATCTAATCGGACACGTTGTGGGCCTGCTGGTGAGGACGTGGTGTCGGTGATTCAGCCGATATCGACATTCATGGCGATGTCCCAGGTGCCGGCGCCGTTTTTAGCCAGGCCGATCATCATCAGACCGAGCCACTCGAGCGTCTGGGCCATCTGCAGGCCGCCGACATCCAACGGACGCAGCCCGAGACTCTCGAGGAAGGTCGAGACGCGCGCCTTGGCGTCCGCATCGTCCGCCGCGATGAACGCGTCGAGGCGTTCATCCTTGGCAAGTACTTGGCCGAAGAGGGTATTGAACGCCTTGACGACATGCGCGCTGGCCGGGGCGCCCTTGGCGATCTCCTGCGCGCCGGAACTGCCGTGGGGGGTAACGAGGCCCGAGAGATCGGGAGCGACCGGGTTGGTGATATCGATGATCACCTTACCGTCGAGCGCTTTCCCAAAGTCGGCCAGTACCGCCACCGCACTGGTGTACGGCACGGCGAGAATGACGATGTCGCCCGCCGGAGTGACGCCGTAAGTCCCTGTGATCGCTCCGGATGCGAGCTTGTCGGCAAGCGCCTGCGCCTTGGCGGGATCGCGGCTGACCACCTCGACGGTGTGTCCGGCCTTGGCGATACGGCCGCCGACAGCCGCGGCCATGCCTCCCGAACCGATGATGCTGATAGTGTTCATGTGCAGTCTCCGTTTGAAATCGGGTAGTTTTCCATCGTTTCTGGACGGGTTACGCCGTCACGGCTTGACCACCCGCCGGACGCAGTTCGACCCGGCGGTGTGCCGTCACCTCATCAGTCGGCCGGGAAGTAATGACCGCTATCAAGATCGGCGAAGAGTCCGGGCTGGGTCGGTTCCCAGCCAAGAACCCGGCGCGTGATGGCGTTCGATGTCGGGGTGTCCAGCGTGACCAGATTCGCAAGGAACCCGAAGTAGCCAGGCAGCATCAGCACGTCCGCGGGAATAGACACGGCCGGCAGATTCAACCGGCTGGCAATGGCTTCGGCGATCTGGCGGTACGGGACAGCCACGTCGGCGATTGCATGCCAGCTTCTGCCCGCGGCGCCTTTCTCCAGCGCCAGGCGAAACACGGTGGCGAGGTCACGGGCATGCACGGCCCCCCAACGGTTGGCACCTTCTCCGGGATAGCCGACGACACCTTTTTCCTTGGCCAGCCCGATCAACAGCGGAAGGAAGCCGGCGTTATCGGTGGAGCTGTGCATGATCTCAGGGATCCGCACGATCGAAGACCGTATGCCCTTTTCGGCGAGACCGATCACCGTGGTTTCCACGATGTTCCGAACCCGCAGGGTATTCTTGTACGGATCGCCGCCGGGAAGGGGCGGATCCTCCTCGGTGGCCGGCCGGCCCAGGCCCTCCCACCCGGGCGAGCCGACGCTTCCAGACGCGACCAACGGCTTTGCGCTTCCGGCCAGTGCTTCGCCATAGGCGAGCATGATCTCAAGTTCCGCGGCCGCAACGGCGTTGATCCCGCCGGTTGGAATCAGGTCCTGCCGATGCGCGAGGTGAATGACTCCGTCCGCGGCTGCGGCCGCTTCCTTTAGCCCGTCGAGATCCTCGAGATTGCCGCGACGTACCTTGGCGCCGAGCGCAGCAGCCTGCGCCGCGGCCGTGTCGGACCGAGCCAGGGCAGTGACCTCATGGCCGGCGGCGATAAGATCGGAGATGATGTACGGACCGGAATGGCCGGTGCCGCCAGTAACAAAAACGTGCATATGCGTGCTCCTCGTGGGTGATGGGGTGCGGGAAAAGGTGCTAGCGGAATGTGCCGGGCGCATTAACGATCCAGCGCCCCGCCGTCAGCTCAAGTCAGTCGGCGCAAAGTAATGGCCGTTGTCCAGGTCCTCGATCAGACCGGGCTGAACGGGGTCCCAGCCAAGAGCCTGGCGGGTGATGGTGTTCGACGCGGGGAGGTCTAGCGTGGCCACTGCCGCCAGGAACCCAAAGTAGCCCGGCAGCATCAGTTCGTCCGCGGGGATGCTCACGGCGGGTATTCCCAGGCGAGCGGCTATAGCCTCGGCGATCTCGCGGAACGGGATTCCCTCGTCGCCGATCGCGTGCCAGGTTTTGCCTGCGGCCCCCTTCTCGAGCGCCAGGCGGAACAGAGAGGCAAGATCGCGGACGTGCACGGCGGGCCACCGGTTCTTGCCGTCTCCCGGATAGCCGGCGAAACCCTTTGTTTTCGAGAGCATGATCAGCTGCAGGCGACCGGTCGCACTGTGTAAGAGTGTGGGAATCCGCACGACCGACGATCTAACACCTCGCTCGGCGAGACCCACGACGGCGGTTTCCACGATATTGCGTGCCAACAGAGTGCCTGAATTGATCGGGCCGCCAGGTAGAGCGGGATCATCCTCGGTCGCCGGTCGGCCCAGACTGACCGGTGCGCCGATAGGCGCCGCCCTGCCCACGTTCATGGGCGTGCCGATACTGCCTGCAACGACCAGTGGCTTATCCGTGCCCGCCAGCGCCTCGCCGAACGCGAGGACGGTCGCGAGTTCCGATTCGACTAAGGCGGCGATCCCGCCGGACGGAAGCAGTTCGGCCCTGTATCCGAGGTGGATGACGCCGTCGGACTCGACCGCCGCCGCCTTGAGCCCTTCGAGGTCGGCAAGATCTCCACGACGCACCTTGGCGCCGAGCGCGGACGCCGCTGACGCGGACGCGTCTGACCTTGCCAGAGCGACGACCTCGTGGCCGGCTGCGATGAGGTCGGGGATGACGTACGAACCGACGTGGCCGGTGCCGCCAGTGACGAAAACGAGCATGTTATTGGCCCTTCTGAGCAGAGTGATACGAGACGCGCTGGTGCGCGTGCGCTAAGCCGGGAAGGCTGATGCCGATCGCGAAATGGGTGCTGAACGCCTTGACGACTTCGGCGTCGGTAGGGGCGGCGTTGGCGATCTCCTGTGCACCGAAACTGTCCTGAGGGGTCACAAAGCTTGTGAAGTCGGGGGCGACGGGGTTGGTGATGTCGACAAGAAGTTTGCCTGCCAGTGCTTCGCCGTATTGCTTCACCACGTCGAGAACGACGGAGTAGGGAACCGCCAGGATGACAATATCCCCAGCCAGGGCGGCGCCGTAAGTTCCTGTCGTGGCACCTGCTCCGATCTGCTCGGTCAGCGCCCGCGCCTTGGCGGCGTCACGACTCATCACCTCGACGGTGTGTCCGGCTTTGGCGGCAAGGCCGCCGATCGCTGCGGCCATGTCACCTGAGCCGATAATGCTGATAGTGCTCATGCGCGGTTTCCTTGCAGGTATGGGGTAGATCATTCCAAGGCTGCTGGTGCGATCCGGCGAACTCATCCAACGTGCGATCCATGCTGGGCACTTCACTTGCAAAAAGCAAGCGATCTACTGAGTTTTACTTGCGACATGCAAGCGATGCTAAGATCCAGCCATGAAGACAACTCTTAAAGAAGACTTTCGGTCCCATTGCGCGGTGAACTACGGCGTGGAGATTTTCGGCGACCGCTGGTCGCTCTTGATCATTCGCGACATCGTTTTTGTGGGAAAGAAGACGTATGGCGATTTCCTGAAATCGGAAGAGGGAATCGCGACCAATGTGCTTGCTTCGCGACTTGCCTTTCTTGAGAAGCAAGGCGTTCTCTCGAAGGCGCCCAGCCCCGACGACAGGCGCAAGGACTTTTACACGTTGACCGAGAAGGGCCTGGACCTCATTCCCATTGTGATCAACATTGTGCTCTGGAGCGCGAAGCATGATTCGAAGTCGTACGTGCGGCGCCGTGAGGAGTTTGTGGCTCGATTAAGTCAAAACCCGATGCAGGTGAGCGATGAAGTGAAGGCGCTGGTCCGCAATGGCGGTTGCATCTTTCCTGAGAGCGGGGGATGAACAAGGCGGCAAACGCGCCCTGTCACGGCGCATTTGGCACTTATCCAATCGTATAAGTTGCGGGCCTGTCAGCGAGGACCTGAAGCCGGCGTCGCCCTTACTTCAATCAGACTGTGGCGGCCCTTTTCCACGAGGAAGATCGCATCAAAATTGACGATCACGATCTATCAGTCAAACTTGACCAAGTCCTTAAAGATCAGCTGACCCCAGCTGTTTCCGCGCGCCTGCACAAGCAGTCCACCTTCCGAAAGCCCGCCCAGTTTGATCGGCGAGAAACCGAGATTTTCCGCCAGCGTACCAATCTCCGCTGCGGCGGCGTCGTCATCGCTCGCCAGGAACACGACTCTCCTGCCACCCTGTACGGCCGGGTCCTGATCAAGAACGCCAGCGACCAAATGGTTGAAGCCCTTAACCAGTCTTGCACCTGTGAAGGCCTGCGCGACGACCTTGGAAGAAGGCTGCCCTCCCAGTTCCTCAGGGGGCACGCCGTAGGCATTGGTCACATCGATGAGGGTCTTGCCCTTCCAGGTTGGCAGCGCCTTCGCGACTTCCCGGTGCGACTCAAAACGGACAGCCAAAAAGATGATGTCCGCCGTGAGCGCTTCCACCAGTTTTTTGGGGATGATCGAGGGTCCGATCGCGGCCGCATCGGCGGCAAAACTTTCCGGGTCGCGCGTGGTTGCAACGGATACTTCGATGCCTTTGCGGGCAAACGCCTTGGCAAGCGCCTGGCCGAGTTTGCCGAAGCCGATAATTGCGTAGCTCATAAAAATCTCCTTTGGTTTGCCACGCCCTGCGGGCTCCGAATATGAAATGGAGTGACCGCTCGGGCGTAGCGAATCAGATTTGCGCCAGACCGCCGTCGACGGCGACCTCACTGGCGGTCATGAAGCTGCTGTCTTGCGATGCGAGAAACGCGGCCGCCGCTCCGATCTCCGCTGGATCGGCCATGCGCTGGAGCGGATTCATCGCGGCGAAGACCTTCATGCCTTCCTCGCCTAGCGCTGCCTTCGCGAGTTCGGTCGCCGTCGGTCCGGGTGACAGCACGTTGACCCGGATGCCGGTGCCCTTCAGGTCCTCCGCCCAGGTCCGCGCGAGGTTGCGCACTGCCGCCTTGCTTGCGCTGTAGACGCTGAATGCCGGGGCGCCCGTGGTGCCGGCGCTCGATCCGGTCAGGATGATCGAACCGCCCTGCCCCATCAGCGGCAGCGCCTTCTGGACCGTGAAGATCAAGCCCTTCACGTTGGTCTCGAAGGTTTCGTCAATGTGCTCGGCGGTGATCTTGCCGAGTGCAAGTGGGCTTCCCGCCCCGGCATTGGCGAAGACGATGTCGAGGGTTCCGCGCTCGACCTTCACCGCCGCGTAGAGTCGGTCGAGGTCGGCCTGATCGGAGACCGAGCCCTTCACCGCACGGGCATTGGGCCCGAGCTCGGCCACGGCGGCGTCGAGCGCTTCCTGGCGGCGGCCGAAGATGAAGACGAAGGCGCCTTCCTCGATGAAGCGCTTCGCTGCGGCGAGGCCGATACCGGTAGCACCGCCGGTGATCACGGCGGTCTTTCCATTCAGTCTGGTCATGACGTGCATCCTTCGTTGGCGTTGTACCCAAGCAGAAAATTGCTTGCTTGAGACGAGGATGCAGCGCTGATAACCTAAGGACAAGTATGCACCTTTTGGTAAGTATCAAAAAATGACGACGACATCTGAAATCTGCGACACCGGTTGCGGGCTCAACGCCACGCTACGCATCATCTCGGGCAAGTGGAAACCGCTGGTCCTGTTTTTCCTGCGCGGCGGCCCGAAACGCTATGGCGAGCTCAAGCGTTTGATCCCTGGAGTCAGCGACAAGGTCCTGATCCAGCAGTTGAAGGATCTGGAAGCCGATCAGGTGCTTGCACGGACCGACTACAAGGAAGTGCCCCCGCGCGTGGATTACACGCTGACCCCCCTCGGCCGTAGTCTGGCTGATGCGATCATCCCGCTGTGCACCTGGGGAACCGAGAACGCGGCGCAAATGGCAAGCATCTTCGCCAAGCGCGACGCTTTGGCCTAGCGGGATGCAGACGAACCGCTGAGCGGGACGATTTTGCGCAGGCGCGCGCCGTCTTTTCGCAGAGCGAACACCTGAGCCGCCACGCCAACAACGAGCGCAAGGGCTATAAAACCGAGCGCACCTTTGAGCAATGGCGAATTCGGGTCAGTGACGATGGGGTGGCCATCGGGGACTCGACGCAACGTCTCCGAGACGGTCGGGACCATCAGCAAGAACGCCGTCAAGCTCAGAAAGATGGTTTCAAGGTACACCCTTGCCCGACCCAGCCAGACAACAAAGCCGACTCCGTAACCGGCGAGCAACAGCACGATCGTGACCGCCCCGATCACAGGGCTGATCGGTTGACCATCTTGAGCTGGCGGTTTTCCTGCTCCAGCTGCCGGATACGCTGCTGTTCGGCGGTTAGCGGTTTACCAATCCCGGGCTGCCCCAATTGCTCAGCCTCGTACTGCTGCACCCAGCGCCGGACGGCTGTCTCACCAATATTCAGATCGCGGCAGACCTGCGGAACAGTCAGCCCCTGGTCCTTGATCATCTTCACGACTTGCAGCTTGAAGCTGTCGTCGAATGTCCTGCGTTTGTCGGTCATGAAAAACTCCTCGATAGATGCATTTTCCACTTATCGAGGTGTCCGGGGAAATTAGACCACTACAAGTGATATTGCGCAGCTGCTGCCGCATAGGTGGCAACCGGTTCAGTGACGCAAGACGGGAGGCCCGGACGCATACCCTGGTTTGACGAATTGCATCGAGTGCCTCCTTGGGCTCTGTACGAAATATTATCGGACGAAGAGCGGTTACTGGATTCTTGGGCCAAATCCACCATAAGGTTTCAACGGTACAACAGAAGTAACTTCCAGCATCCCGGAATTTACCAGTGGCAGCGTTGCCAGCTTTTCCCGAACGGCAGCCTCGTTTTCGGCTTCAACCAGTAGGCAGGCGCCACCCATGTCACCCCGGTGCCAGATGTTGCGGATAAATCCCTCCAGATAGAGAGCCCTGGCACGCTGTGCTTCGGCTTCGAGATGAGGCGCAAAATCCGCGTCAGAAAAACGCTCCGAGACTCGACGCGAAAGCGTGATGAATTGCATATGTATATCCCCTTCAAGGCGTTCGTCGTTTAAACAGTTCACGGATAATTGCAAAAAATACTATTCTGGTCCAAGACGCGTTCTGCATGACTTGAGACCCGATTCACATGACCTTAGATCTTCGATTGCTTGTTGCGTTTATCGCTGTCGCTGAAACTGAAAATGTCGGTCAAGCCGCCAGCCGTCTACATATCTCGCAGTCGCCTTTGAGCCGGCAAATCATTCAGCTTGAAGCGCAGCTTGGTCTGAGGTTGTTCGAACGCGCACGTCAGCGCATGCGCCTGACTGACGAAGGACGTCTTTTCCATCAGGAGGCGCGCAGTCTGGTCGCCCATGCATCTGAAGTCGAAGCAGTGGCGCGCAGTATCGCTCTTGGTGAGACAGGCCATATTGCCGTGGGTTATGTCGAAGCGGCCATGCACTCCAATGTATTACCGCGTGCCCTTGCGGGTCTGCAATCAGGCCATCAGGCTGCTACCTTCGAACTCCGCCCCATGGGCTCCTCAGAACAATCCGAGGCCCTGCTCGGTAGAGCACTCGATTTCGGGCTGGTTTATTCAGTTCCTGAGAGCGCAGACATAGAGTCCATGGAGGTTTCAAGCGAAGCGCTACTGCTTGTTCTGGGAAAAAGACATGCTATGGCCACGCAAGCGAACATTGCTCCTCAAGACTTGAACGGGGAGCGTTGGGTTGCCTTGGCCCGGTCAAAAAATCCTGCGGCCCGCCAGCGTTTTCTTGAGAACTGTTCCGCTTGCGGTTTCTTGCCTGACATCAAGGTAGAGGCGGATGACCTGCTGGCAGCCTTGCGGCTGGTGGCCTCAGGTTTGGGCATTACCTTTGTCCAGGCGAGTCTTCGGGATTTTCTTGCAGATAGCGTCATATTTCGCGAGCTGCCCTGGTTTCCTTCACGGGTCAGGGTCTATGCCATCTGGCGCAAGGACGACCCCAAGCCGCTTGTCGCGACGCTCCGGCAAGCGCTCTTGGCGGCTGCATAAATGGGCGACCGTTTAACCAGGCAAGGTGTGTTCCGCGGACGCTTACGGTGCTGATGACGCCGGAATGAGCTCATCCTGAAAGACAGCTTTGGGCCTGGTATAACCAGATTCAAGAAAGGCCAAGCGTGCAGGAATGGCGAGCGATGGTAGAGCATGGTGCGCCACGCAGTTGACTTCATACATTTGCCCTAGAGTAGCTAGCTCGTCTTACAATACTTTCACATCCGTTGGCGTACGGTAGATCTAGCTCCTTTTGTGATTCCCAGCCCGCCCTCCCCATCGCGGGCTTTTTTTCGTCCACAAAAACTGCTGACCGCCTGGCATCTCGGTTAAGACGCTATGGATTAACTCTCGCCGGGCCTCGGCGGCCCGAAGTAGCGATTAGACCAAGCCACCTCCAAAGCCAAAACGCTTTGAATTGTCTCATCTCAGTTGACAGTCAAACGCATTTCACCTGCTTTTTCCGCACCATCCAAATCCTTAATCTGAGCCCCATGTTGAACGACAACATTCACTCACATCAAAAGGACTTCATCATGAGCAACGCTACCTACAACCGCTTGAACAAAGACGACGCTGTAGTTCTGCTGGTCGACCACCAAACCGGTCTGATTTCCCTGGTTCAGGATTTCACGCCCAACGAGTTCAAGAACAACGTGTTGGCCCTGGCAGACGTAGCCAAGTTTTTCGAGCTGCCGACTATTCTCACCACCAGTTTTGAACAAGGCCCAAATGGCCCATTGGTGCCGGAGCTGAAGGAGATGTTTCCTGACGCGCCTTACATCGCTCGACCTGGTCAGATCAATGCCTGGGACAACGAAGATTTCGTCAAGGCAATCAAGGCCACCGGTCGCAAGCAGTTGATCATTGCCGGTGTAGTCACGGACGTTTGCGTAGCGTTCCCTACCCTGTCGGCACTGGCAGAAGGTTTTGACGTGTTCGTGGTGACCGACTCTTCCGGCACGTTCAACACTACTGTGCAACAGGCAGCGTGGAACCGCATGACACGGGCCGGTGCTCAAATGATGAACTGGTTCTCGGTGGCCTGTGAGCTGCAGCGCGACTGGCGCAACGACATCGAAGGTCTGGGTAACCTCCTGTCCCAGCGTATTCCGAACTATCGCAACTTGATGAACAGCTACTCGGCGTTGACTGCACGCCAATCGTAAGTCTGGTCGGTAACCCAAGGCCCGCTTTTGCGGGCTTTGGGCATGGGCTTCATGTGGGATAGCCTCATAGCGCTTAACGGAATGGGGCCCTCGATGGGCCCTTTCTTGTACTCACCCCAGAAATCACTTGGTCAGCCAAGACTCGACGGTCGCGGAGCCGTGCTCTGCTATCCATTACTTCCGCAATTGCCAATGTTTTTCTTAAGACCATGAGCAAACGATCGGTTCGATTACTGCCAGTTACACAGGGATCGATAATCGTCCACCCAATAAATCTTACGGCTAAAAACCACCTCTGTTGCCGAATCGACATACAAATGCAGTTTAGTGAGATTTGAACCAGCTAGGGTGCAGCACAGGAAAATGTTCCTTTAGCCAACCCACAAATGCATCCACCTGAGGTGCAAGGTGCGTTCTGCTTGGATACAGGACAGAAACCAGGCGAGGCTGGGGACGAAATGCCCCGAGCACTTCAACCAGTTCTCCGCTTTCGAGGAAAGTCTCAACGATAATTCCCGGCGCTTGAATAATGCCGAAGCCGGCAACACCGCATTGAACGTAGGCATTCGACTCATTCACGGTGATACCACCATGAGGAGAATGTGGACGATCTTCACCGTCTACCGAGAAATGCCAAGGCAGCGGTCTGTGATTCTGACCAGAAAGGAAGCTGACACATCGATGGTCTGCTAGATCGTTTAGGGTTCTGGGTACCCCGCAGGCTTGGAGATAACCTGGAGACGCACAGGTCACCATGGTGGCGGTACCAATTTCTCTAGCTACCATGCTTGAGTCCGGGAGGTCACCGATTCGCAATGCACAGTCGATGCCCTCGGCTACGAGATCTACCGCACGGTCGGTCACGCCCAGCGCAAGCTCGATTTCGGGAAATGCCTCCGTAAATCTTCTCAGGCTTTCCATGAAGCTGTGCTGGGAAAATGCAGTGGGGATGTCAATGCGAAGCCGTCCCCGCAACGTCGATCCGCTACGATCGAACATGGAAGTGGCTTCTGCGATTGTTGCCAAAATCTCTTTGACGCGCTCATAAAACCGCTCGCCCTCAGCAGTCAGTTTCACTTTACGCGTAGTGCGTTGGAACAGCCGTACACCCAGCGAAGCTTCAAGATCCTGAATGGTGCGTGTGACGTGCGGGCGCCCTGCCTGCATTGCCTCCGCGACTTTGGTGAAGCTTCCCAACTCAGCTAGCTTGGCGAATACCTGCATCGACTGTAGAAGCTCCATGAGTCTCTTTCTCGGCAAAGCATGATAACTGGATGATTGTTGCTGATCAGGATAACAATCCTGTTGGTTTCTGCACATTTATCTAGTGCAGCGAAACCTCAACAATGTCCCCAGCGTAAAGGAGGAGCTTTCCTCCCCTGCACATTCAAAACTGCTGGAGATTGAAAATGAAAGCGTGGCTTCTGAAAGATTTCGGATTGGACAATCTTGTGCTGGGGGAAGCTGACACACCCGTGCCCAAAGCTGGAGAACTGCTGGTAAAAGTGGGGGCTGTATCGCTTAACTTCCGGGACAAGGCAATCGTTGACGGCATCTATGAGCCTCATATGGTGCCCAAGCCGCTAATCCCCGTAAGCGATGCGGCCGGTACTGTCGTGGCAGTCGGTGATGGCGTCAGCCGCTTTGCTATCGGAGATCGAGTTAACTCACACCTTTACTCACGGTGGTTGGATGGCATGCCTGGGCCAGATGAGCCCAACTACTGCTTCGGCTCGCCATTGCCGGGTGGTCTGGCGGAGTACATGATTATCCATGAAGACAGCGCGGTACGTGCTCCCGACAGCATGTCAGATGAGGAAGCTGCGACCCTTCCAATTGCTGCTCTGACGGCATGGTATGCGCTCGTTGAGTTCGGCCAGATCGAGGCAGGCCAAACCGTTCTGGTTCAGGGCTCAGGAGGTGTTTCTGTATTCGCAACACAAATTGCAACGGCACTTGGCGCTAAAATTATCGTCACCTCCAGTCGAGATGACAATCTGCAAGCTGTGAAAAAACTGGGTGCTGTTGCGGGCGTAAATTATCGCACTAGCCCTGAGTGGGCAGAGGAAGTACTGAAGCTCACTGACGGCAAGGGGGTCGATCTCCTCCTGGATGTGGCAGGTGGGGACGGCATCAATCAGTCGGTTGCAGCGACAAAGGCAGGAGGACGTATCGCACAGATCGGCTTCCTGACCGGCCAAACCTCTGCGCTGAACCTGATGCCTTTGATCTTCCGGCAAACAACGATTCGTGGCATCGCGGTTGCTCCTCGCTCCTCATTTGATCGCATGAACGAATTCTTGAATGAGCACGAGATTCGCCCAGTAATCGACCACGTGTATCCATTTGATCAAGCACGCCAAGCGTATGAGCACTTGGCCAGGGGCGCCTTTGGCAAGGTAGTAATCAAAATCTCGTAAGATCAAGAAAGGGACTGGGTCATCCGGCGATTGAATACCGACTCCACTAACTAAAGTCGATAGCTGTGATCGAAGGGTTTCAGCGAAGAATCCCTAGTCAAGCACAAAGCCGCCGGACGACCCAAGTAATTAAGGCGCTACATGCGTTTGGAAAATCTTGCTAACCACAGTCCACTTGCCTTCGACTTTCAGCAGATGAAAGAAGTCGGTGAAGGAGACGCCTGACATATCGTTGGCGTCGATGCGAGCACTAGCGGCAGTACCGACGATCTCTATGCGGGTAATAGCAGCCTTTGCGTGAGGAGATGGGCGAAAATCCTTGTCGATCCCATCGAACAGGATTGGAATCGCGCCCCCGGACAACTTGCCATCGGCGCCGACGCTGTACATCGTTGCATGTTCGTTGAACGCGGGCTTCATGATGCTGCTCTTGGCCTGCCTGCAGCCCTCAATGTACTTGTTCAGCACCTCAGTAATAGCTTGGTATTCGTCTACGTACGTAGGTTTGTTCATTGTTTTACTACTGATAACTTGTGGGTCGCCAGGTAGGTTTTCTGCTTGAGCAATCGCGCCAAAGCTCGAAATCAGGGCGACAAGAAACAAACTCTTGATAGAAGTAATTTTCATTTTCTCACTCTTAATTTAATAAGTAATGCGATTATTAGTTTATGCTCAACTGCAAAAAGCACAGCGGGTGTTCCGAAAAACTTTGATGCTACTGTAGCTTCGCAATGAAATGAACGATGTGTTTCCAGTAATAACTCCCACAGTTCCACCGTAACCTGCGGGTTCTTTTTTTGAAGTTACTCGCTCAGGTTGTTCTTGAGTTCTTGAGATGCCTGCTCGATCGCGGTGTGGGGCGCCGGCAGATGGCTGAATGCGTTCGAAAGCCCAAAATCGTGAATCATGCCGTTGTAGCGTACCGACTTCACAGGCACACCCGCAGCGTCGAGCTTGCGGCCGTAAGCTTCAGCTTCATCGCGTAGGACATCGAATTCGGCAGTTTGGATCAGCGTCGGCGGCAAGCCCTTCAACTGCTCGGTTGTCGCCTGCAGCGGCGACGCGTAAATCTGTTTGCGTGCTTCGGCGTCGAGTGTGTAATTGTCCCAGAACCACACCATCAAGTCCTTCGTCAGGAAGTAGCCGTTGGCAAACTCCTTGTAGGACGGCGTGTCAAAGTTTGCATCCGTCACCGGACACAGCAACACTTGCGAACGCAGTGCTGGTGCGCCCTTCTCGTTCGCCATCAAGGCAACCACGGCTGCAATGTTCCCGCCTGCGCTGTTGCCAGCTACGGCGAGGCGTTTGCCGTCTACGTTGATCTCCTTGCCATGTTCGGCCACCCATTTTGTCGCAGCATAGGCTTGCTCGATGGCGACGCCGTATCCCGCCTCAGGCGAGAGGGTGTAGTTGACGAAGACCGCCACCGCGCCCGAGCCTGTCACCAGGTCACGCACCAGCCGCTCGTGGGTCTGGAAGTCGCCCAACACCCAGCCGCCGCCGTGGAAGTACATGAACGCGGGTAGTGTTTTCTGTTTGCTGCCGACAGGGCGAACGATGGTCAGCTTCAGGTCGCTACCGTTGACGCGGATCGTCATCTCGCTGACATCAGCTGCCGGCAAGGCCACTTGGGGGGCCGCCTGGGCGGCCACCAGCGCGGCGCGGGCCTCGACCGGTGTCATGGAGTCGAGCGTCTTACCGCCTTCAAGGGATTGCAAGAATTTTGCGGTGTTGTGTTCAACGCCGGGCTGGCTGGCTGCAAAAGCACTACCAAGGGACAGGGTCGCAGCGGTAAGGGCCAGAGCGGATGTGAGGGTTTTCATGATCTTTCCTCTGTATTACCTGAGTGAGTGCATCGTTTTAAATAGCGAGCTACTTCGTATTTTTGTTGCGTCTTCACTCAGGCAGTGGAAGACAACGACTTGAAGGTCGTGTGCCGGACGCACAGTTCCAGCGCCGCTCGTCTGCAAACAAAAACACAGCAGGCATGCTGGGAAGCCTCATCCCCGCCTACCCAAGGAGGACAGAGGTTCAATGCGCTACGTGGGTATGGAAGATCTTGCTGACGACTTTCCACTCGCCATCGACTTTCAACAGATGGAAAAAGTCGGTGAAGGAGATGCCTGACATGTCGTTGGCGTCGATGCGAGCGCTAGCCGCCGTACCGACAACCTCGATGCGGGCTATAGCGGCCGGTGCGTCAGGAGACGGGCGGAAACCCGTGTCGATCCCATCGAACAGGATTGGAATCGCGCCGCCGGCCAGCTTACCGTCGCCATCGACGCTAAACATGGTCGCTTGCTCACTGAAAGCTGGCTTCATGATGCTGCTTTTGGCCTGCTTGCAGCCCTCAATGTACTTGTTCAGCACCTCGGTGATGGCTTGGTATTCTTGTACGTAAGTCGGTTTGCTCATGTTTTCACTCCTGCTTCATTGGGTTGCTATTGATCACTGATTTGATTTATGCAAAAAAAGCTTCAGGCTTTGGTATCAAGCCAGACAGATCCATAACGCGTGTAGGCGTCAGGAATCTCTATGACTTCCTTCAGATCATCTGCAGCGGTGCGAACCCAGAATGGATCACGCAGCATTTGTCGCCCTACAAACACCAGATCAGCGCGGCCGTTTTGCAAGATTTCTTCGGCCTGACGCCCACTCTGAATCACACCCACAGCACCTGTAGCAATATGCAACTCCTTACGCAGTAATTCAGCGGCCGGTACCTGGTACCCCGGGTAGGTCTGCACCTTGACCATCTTGACTCCGCCGGAGCTGCAGTCGATCAGGTCAACACCCTGCTCTTTCATCCAGCGACCATATTCAAGGAACGACTCAGGCGTGTTTCCGCCTTCGGTGTAATCAGAGCTGGATATCCGTACGAACAGAGGACGATCTTCCCAGTGAGTTTTAACCTCTTCCAAAACTTCGCGCAGGAAGCGATAGCGACGCTTGGCATCACCTCCATATTCGTCGTCGCGCATGTTGGCTAGTGGCGAGAGAAACTCACTAAGCAAGTAGCCATGCGCGGCGTGGATCTCGAGCACATCGAATCCCGCTTCGCGGGCGCGCCGTGCGGCATCGCCATATAGCTTTACCAAACCCGGAATTTCATCAGCTGCGAGTTCGCGGGGAACAGGGCTGGTATCCGTGAAGGGAATCGCCGACGGAGCGATATGAATGAGATTAGGCAAATCGGCATTGCGCCCGGCATGGCCAATTTGAGCGCCAGCTTTTGCCCCAAAGCCGTGGAGCAGTTCAGTCAGCGCCTTCAGGCCGCCAATATGCTCATCGCTCCAGATACCCAAGTCACCGGCCCCTATACGAGCATCAGCCTCGATAGCCAGCGTTTCTGGAAAAATCAGCCCCGCCTGACCTAAAGCTCGAGCACCATAATGAACTCGGTGCCAGTCAGTGACAAAGCCATCATCAGCGGCCATGTGCATGCACATAGGGGACATAACGACCCGGTTTTTCAGTTTCAGGCCTTTAATTTCATGGGGGGATAGCAACAAGCTCATCTGGCGGATTCCATAGTGGTTAATATGGAATCATGCTAACGTCCACAGCATCTTTACGTAAGTACGCACAATTTTGTGCTGTAGGCACATTTTTTATACCATGGAGATACCCAGTGAAGAAATGCGCTCCTCAGGGAGAAGTTGAAGCGTTTGCTTGCCCCGTCGCGTTTACCGTTGATGTGATCGGCGGGAAATGGAAATCGCTCATACTGTTCCACCTGATGTCCGGAACAAAGCGGTTCAACGAGTTGCGCCGGTTAATTCCGGATGTGACTCAGAGGATGCTCACCCTTCAGTTGAGAGAGCTGGAGACAGACAGAGTTATCCATCGCGAAATCTATCGCGAAGTGCCGCCCAAGGTGGAGTATTCGCTCACAGAATTAGGCAACACACTTGCGCCTTTGGTCAGTGCGATGCGGGAATGGGGAGCGGTGCATGAGAGTACGATCTTAGAGTTCAGGCGCTCTGCGGTCGATGACGATCAGTTTGAATCTCTGGCCTAGTTTTAGATTCTATTGCCTCAATGACTTTGTGTTCGATGGGCTGGCTCACATTAATGAGGCAGCAGTTGGACGATCTCATTCGCTTGCTGCGTCGGCAGCCGCGTCAGCAAATTTTTGAGATAGGCGAAGCCTTCAAAGGAACAAACTCAGTAACCTTTATGGGTCATCAGCGACTTCGCTACATCGATGATGTGCTGCCGCATGTCTTGAATAGGTTTCTTCATAGGGTGGATAGCCCACAGAAAACTAGACCGGTTGTCTATAGACGTTTTCCCGATCTAGCTTTCTTCCATCCCTCAAATCACCAAGCCTCACCTCAGTGCCCGACGATGGAAACGGAAACTGTTGCTCAGATCGAATTATTTGTTTGGAAATGACGAATTATTTGACCAGCATCGTTACTCCCCTGCCCCTCGGGTCTGTCACCGGTTCCGGGATACCGCCATTCACCTTGATCGCCTGAATATCACCATTGAAGCCCTGGTTGACTAGGTTATAGCCCTTAGCGTCGAGATCTCTGGCCAATCGCCCTGTGATCGGAGAGTAAGGCTCCCAGAAAATGGTATTTGCTGGCAGCAATTGATGATGAAAGCGCATCGCGCCAACCGCATCCTTTAGCGGCAATTTGAAGTCATAGATATTGCTCACCACCTGAAAGATCGACGTAAAAATTCTAGGGCCACCCGGCGTGCCGATGACCAACGCGACCTTCCCGTCCTTCAGGAAGATGGTCGGAGACATCGAGGAAAGTGGTCTCTTTCCGGGCTCAATCGCATTGGTGTCATTACCGACAACCCCCATCTGATTGGGCACTCCGGCAAGGGCAGAGAAGTCATCCATCTCATCGTTGAGCAGTATTCCGGTTTTACTGGCAACCACTCCAGACCCGAAGAAGCCATTCAATGTGTAGGTGTTCGATACCGCGTTCCCCCATTTGTCGACAATTGAAAAATGAGTCGTTTCCGGTTTTTMCGGGAAGGTAATGTTCAAACCTGCGACTACTTTGCTGGTGTCTGAGGGTGCCGAAACACTCACTTCTGCTGCACGCCGCAGTAGGTAATTATGATCCAGCAGCTGTCTTACCGGAACCTTGTAGAAATCGGGATCGCCCAGGTAGTGAGCTCGGTCGGCAAACACTCGCTTTTCGATTTCTGCGACCAGATGAATGTACTCTGGTGAATTCAGCGGCACGCCACTAAAATCCGCGTTTCGAGCTTCTTTCATCTTCAATAGCTGAACCAGAGCGATCCCACCGGAGCTGGGCGGTGGCGCGGTCACCACTTGGAAGCCATTCCAGTTTGCCTGTATCGGCTCTCGCCAAATTGCCTTGTAGTTCCGCAGGTCGGCTTCGCTGATAAGTCCGCCATGCTCTGTCATATCAGCGACGATCAGTTCGGCTGTCTTGCCGCAATAGAAACCTGCAGCGCCGTGCTTCGCGATTCGCTTCAATACCGCTGCCAGTTCAGGCTGCTTAAAGATCATGCCCGACTGCAACGTACCAAAATGCTCAGAGAAATTGGTTTTTCCAGCGAATCGCTGTTGGTTTTCCGTTGCCGCCAAACCGGCTAGCATTTCATCAACTCGAAAGCCCGCATCCGCATAGTGGATTGCTGGCTCGACCAGCGCCGGCCAGCTGAGCTTTCCAAGACGCTGATGGGCTTCCCACAAGCCGGCGACCGTGCCTGGCACGCCCACGGCCTTGTAGCCAAGCACGCTGCTTTGGGTGTTATCAGCAGGGATCACTTGACCATTGCCGGCGACGAACATGTCCCTGGTCGCCTTGAGCGGTGCCCGCTCGCGGTAGTCAAGAAAGTAAGGTTTACCCTCGTGATAGATCGCCATGAACCCACCACCGCCAATGTTCCCCGCTTCCGGATAGGTAACGGCTAAAGTGAATGCAATGGCCACCGCCGCATCGATGGCATTGCCACCTTTGGCAAAGATGGCTCTAGCTGTTTCAGCCGCATAACGATCAGGTACTGCCACCGCAGAATGGGTCAACAGATGCGATTTAACAGTGTTGCCTGAAGCGGCCTGAGCATTCCCCACGGTTAGGAAGCAAGCCAGTAAAACCGCACAGAACAAAGCCAACTTACGGTGTGAATCGAGAAAGGATTCTTTGCACATAAAGCACCTTATTTTTTATTAATAATCGGCAGCAAAACTCGGAAATCTGAAGCTGTACAGTTTCTAAAATCCGACTGCACAGCTCAGAGCCCGGCAAAGAGAACAGACATAAAAATTTATTGTTGACCCACGAAAACGAGAAGAGCCACAGGCTTTTGATGGCCGATGGCTCCTCATGGGTAGCTATGCTTTCTGCGTTACTCGCTCGACTCTTGAAGGCTCAAGGGCCGCCTTTTCCCATTTGGCAATTACCAATGGTGCGATTGCATTACCCAGTACGTTCAGCGTGGTTGTGCCGCTATCAATAATCCTAAATATCCCTGCAATAAGCGCTACCCCTTCCAATGGAAGACCGGCAGACGCCAACGTCGCAGAAAGAATAATGATGGCAAATCCAGGTACCCCAGCAGCACCTTTGGAGGTAAGCACCATTGTGACCACCAGCAGTATCTGCTGAGAAAGCGACAGGTCGATCCCATAGAGTTGAGCGACAAAAATCGTAGCCACACCAAGGAAAATCGACGCGCCATCCAGATTGAATGCGTAACCCACCGGCACCACAAAACTGACGATGCGGCGCGGAACGCCATAGCTTTCCAGTTTGCTCATCAACTGCGGCATGACCGCTGCGGATGCGGCACTCGAGAACGCAAGGATCAGCTCATTTCGGAAATACTTGATCAGCTTGAAAATGTTCTCGCCGATCAGATAGCAAATTCCGCCGAGAACCACCAACGCAAAGACAATCAGTGCCAGGTAGACCACACCAATCAGTTTGAGCAAGGGCAATAGCGAGGCAAAGCCAAAGGTCGCAACAGTCGCGCCGATCATGCCAAATACACCTATAGGAGCGTACGCCATGACGATTGAGACGACTTTGAACATCGCATCGGAAATACCCTGAACCACGGCGACCACTGGCGCGCTCTTCTCCCTGGGCAGCGAGTTCAATGCCATGCCGAACAACACGGCGAAGAACAGCACCGACAACAGCTTGGCTTCGGACATTGCCACAAATACGTTGTCCGGGACGATGTTCTGCACAATCACGAGAGCGCCCTTCGAAGGTTCCATCGTGATGGACGCAGCGCTATGCGTAATACCGGAAATATCAGTCCCTGTGCCAGGCTCGAAGATGTTCGCGAAACACAGACCCATCACAATCGCCAGGCCGGTGATCGCAAAAAAATACCCCAGCGACTTTATGCCCATACGGCCAAATGACTTGTTATCTCCGCCTCCTGCGATGCCCAGGATCATGCAACAAAACACGATCGGCACAACCACCATCTTCATCATCTTGATGAAAATATCGCCAAGCGGTTTCAGGATCTCCGCGCTAACCCACGATTGATACTGCGGATGGGTATTGAAGTACCAGCCGACGAGCACACCAAGCAACAGCCCGGCAATGATTTGCCACACCAAGGGAATACGTTTCATGTCTAGCCTTCTTGTTGGAATGAAAGGACTGCGTTAACTGGCAGTTGCTAGAGTCATGAGCTTCCAGCTCACTTGAGTTCAAATGGCACAACGCTGTTGTGCCAACACTTTTCTTATTTTGCGAAGAGCTGGCTCATATCCTTGAACGCCTTGAATTCAAGGGCATTACCGCATGGGTCGAACAAGAACATGGTGGCTTGCTCGCCGACCTGCCCTTTGAAACGAATGTAGGGTTCGATCACAAACTCCGTGCCGAAAGACTTCAAGCGCTCGGCCAGCGCCTCCCATTCTTCCCAGCCCAGGATGATGCCGAAGTGCGGAACAGGTACGTCGTGGCCGTCTACCGGGTTGCTATGGACGCTTTCCTGGGAAGCGGTTTTTGGGTGTTCGTGAATAACCAGTTGGTGGCCATAAAAGTTGAAGTCGACCCACTGGTTGCTGGAACGACCTTCTTCCAGCCCGAACACTTCGCCGTAAAATGTGCGTGCGCCAGCGAGGTTGTAAACGGGGATTGCGAGGTGGAAAGGCGAGAGGCTCATCAGAACTCCAATACAGTTTTTTTGTTGGTGAAGGACGGAGCGTATGAAGGCTGGCCGTTGGTTTTTCGCGACGCTTCAAGTTCCGCCGTCCCACCGACATCGGCTGATAGGCTCGGGCAGTTGCCGGGGGATGGGCACATCGTAGGGCGGCCAACCAAGTAAAAAAATCAATATAATTTTCTTAGAAACACAATTAATATTTGTGAATGATTAAAGAACTCAAAACACTCATCGCCGTTGCACGGGAAGGTACGTTTGCCGCTGCCGGGAATAAAATCGGCCTCACCCAAGCAGCGGTGAGCGCCCAGATTCAGCGTCTGGAGGCCGAGCTCGGCTTTGAGATATTCGACAGGAAGGGACGCTCAGCCCACCTAAACAGGATGGGCCATCAAATACTCCTGCAAGCGCAAGAGCTGCTTCGGCTTTACGACAATCTGGGCTCCACCACGGTCGGACTTCCTGCGAGCGTTCTGGTGAACATCGGTGCTATCGCTTCCGTACAGCGCTCCTATCTTCCAGATGCACTAGCCAAGTTTCACCAACAATGCCCGCAATGCCGAAGCCGCGTAATCCCGGGGCTATCGATGGAGTTGGTCAACCTCGTGGATGCCGGCGAAATCGACATGGCGGCAATTATTCGCCCGCCCTTCTCGCTTCAAAGCGATCTACGCTGGACGACCTTGGCGCTTGAGCCCTACCGGCTGATCGTTCCGCGCGACGTGCCGGGAGAAGATTGGTCAGAACTACTTTCAAGCCAACCATTCATTCGGTACGACCGATCATCCTTCGGGGGCAGGCAGGTGGATCGCTTCCTTCGGCACATGCATTTCACCTTGCGGGAGGTTTGCGAGCTGGATGAACTAGAGGCGATCATCAAGCTAGTGGCCAATGGCGTTGGTGTAGCGCTGGTGCCGCAGACAGCAACCCATCAGGAATGGCCCGTAGGTGTACGAGCGCTCGATCTCGGACAGCACACCTTCCACCGTGATATCGGGCTCGTGCACAGATCTAGACAGAGCTTTACCGAACCGGTGCGGATACTTGCCCAGCTTATAAGTGATCAAGTAAAGATTGGCTCCGAATAAATTCCGAGCAATAAAAAGGGCCCGCGAGGGCCCTAGTTTGTACTCAATCCAAAATCACTTGCTCAGCCAGGACTCAACAGTCGCGGAGCCGTGTTCTGCTTTCCACTCTTTCAGCGTTTTGTGATTGCCGCCTTTGGTTTCTACCACTTCGCCGGTGTTAGGTTTTTATAGACCCTCACTTGCAGCAGATTACGAGTGCCGACGCTATAGGGTTAGGGCCGAGTGAAACGCTCCATGCTCCCCAGTGAATGCTGAGCATTCAAGGTAGCTGATAAAGCCGAGTGCGCACCGTGACTCTATCTCCCACCCTCAGTTAGCCCTCCTGCTACGCTGACTTCTTTCACGGAGGAATCACGATGTCGAACGCAGACCTACTCCCTTCCCTACTCTTCAAGATCAATCAAAAACAGTTGGCTCTCGAAGCCGCCATCATGGAGCTGACGATGTGGGTCGAGCAGCGCGGCTCGGGTGAGATTGGAGGCAATGTGCGCGGCGCGCTGGCAACGATCAGCAAGAACGAGGAATTCATCAACATGACGTTAGCAGTGCTGATGACGCCGGAATGACTTCTTCCTTATAGACACAAATCGGGTAAACGTTCATTTCCCTGGAAATACGTTCTCGGCAGAAGGCCCACGGTGTCTGTGGCGGCTTCTAATCTCAACAGTTGCTGCTGCCATGACTCGCCATCTATACGAACGTCAGAGATAGGCCAATCTCGGTCATCTCTGACGTGCAGACGAGGCATCAATACCTTGGCGCCGATTGTTCCAGTCAGACAGACCACTACACGAGTCACTCTGTTTCGCCGACTCGCCCAAAGGACGGATACCATAGCTTTTCAGGGCGGGCTAGAGGACACCGCCGGACGGATACAGATTACCGAGTTGCTGCCGCATAGATGGGCGCCCGTTTAACCACGCAAGGTCTGTTGGGCGGACGTTTGCTGTCCAGGGCCTGGCCAGAAGGCTTTAGAAAATGCATAAGGGGGCTTGAAACTTGAAGCAGGCTGCAGCTTCCGCTCTCTAGATGCTGACCGTTCAGTTGGAAGAGTTGTTCAACTGCTGAAGCTCAAGTTGTTTGGCAGCACTGGCTTCGAGGTTTGCACGCTCTTCATCCAGATACCGATAAATACTTTGGAGGTTGGCGATTTTCTGTTTGACTTCTGCCATCTTCTTTTCAATTAGCTTGGCGCCGTCAGCACAATCGATCAGCTTGTTCCGCTGCGCATCCAGAATCTCGCCTATTTCCCCCAGGGAAAACCCCATGCTTTGCGCGCGCTGGATAAAGCCCAGATCCTGCAGAGTTTGCGCTGTGTAATCGCGATAGTTGTTAGTTCGCCGCTGCGGTGAGATCAGGCCGATTTGCTCGTAGTAACGTAGCGTATGGCGGCTGGCACCGCTGCGGGCCTCGAGTTCGCCGATTTTCATGAAAACACCGCTTGACCATAGAGTTGGGTCGATAGTTTACGCTTGGTTCCTCACCTTAAACAAGGAACAGGGAAATGAGCGTGGAGTGCTTTGTCACGGGGGGTACCGGTTTCATCGGTCAACATTTGGTGGCGTACCTGAGTGCAAAAGGTCACACCATTCGGGTGTTGATGCGTCGCCCGGAGCGACTAGCTGAACTGCGGGAGCAAATCGACAATTTGGGCGGGTGCGCAACCCGGGTATTTGCCGTAGCTGGCGATCTGGAACGGGACAACCTGGGGCTGAGTCTTGCTGATCGAGAAGTGCTAAGGCACGCCAGCGTCGTATTCCACCTGGGCGCCCACTTCGCCTGGGGACTTTCAGTGGAGCGATCTCGTGCGGTGAACGTAGAAGGGGCAAAGCGCGTGGCGCTGTTGGCGGCTGAGCAAAAAAGCCGGTTAGTGATGATCGGCGGCTACATGCTGAAAAATCATGAACATCTGCAACGCATCGGGATTGATCCTCGTAATCCGGAGCTGACGAATTGGCCTGCCGTCTACCGGCATGTCGGTGGTTACGAGGCGAGCAAGCTGGAGGCGCATTTTGCGACCCTGGAGGTCATGTCCGCCAAGGGTGGGGAGATTACCGTTGTCCACCCCGCGACGGTCTGTGGCCACAGCCGCACGGGGCATATCGTTGACGGTCAGCCGCTAGTGGAGCTGATACGCAACCTTGTGCAGGGAAAGCTGACTGCAGTGCCTGGTACCGCCAAGCACTGGCTGCCACTGGTCACCGTGGATTACCTGGTTGAACTGGTGGCGGTTTGTGCTTTTGATCCTGCCATGGTGGGTCAGGAACTGCTGGCGCTTGATGACCAAACTCCCAATTTGCGAGAACTCTTGGTACAGGTGGCACAACCTTTGGGCTTAAAGTCTCCCAAGCATTACATTTCACTCCGATTGCTGAAGTTGCTACTGAGTATTCCTCCCGTCGCGCGGATTTTGAATACAAAACCCGAAGCCTTGGACTTTATCCAGACCACTCGTTTTGATACAGCGGCGGTCGAGCAATTTGCCAACAGGTATGGAATAGCCAAACCGGATATACGTCAGTCTTTGCAGCACACTGCAACGTTCGTCAACTCATATTGCATAACCAAGGGCTAAGCCCTCTGACTTCTCCCTTGGGGGCGACAAAGTCGTTAGCCCCGATTAAATGGACTCAGGCGGCTATCTGCGCGTTCCTTGGCATCTTTGTGCTGTTCCACTTCGAAACGTCCGCCTATCGACATTACGCTGCAGCAGGTGTGGTGGTGGTGCTGATGGCCAGTGCGTCAATTTCCTCGATCATTCTGGGGCGCATTTTTCTCAAGGATGCCATCACCGCGAACGCGACCGTGGGCGCCGCACTGGCTATCGCCGGGATCGCGGTGATCTTCGGCGCCGACCTGCAGCAGGGCTTTACCCTGCAAGGTGCTGCGCTAGCCTCCATGGCCGGCTGCGGCTATGGGGCGTTTTCGGTTGCCATGAAGCGGATGGGCGTGTCGGGGGGACTGCACTTCACCCGGCAATTGCTGTTCTTTGGCAGCCTGTACCTGCTGATGCCGGCCGCGGCCGATGATTTCGTGATCGGCGAGYTGTCGCCGCTGGCGATCGCCGCACTGTTAGCGCTGGCCGCGCTGCCGACAATCCTTGGCTTCTTCTGCACCACCAAGGCCATCGAGTATCTCAAGCCATCCCAAGTGCAGGCGCTGGAACTGACCGAGCCGCTGTTCGCCGCCCTGCTGGCGTTTGTGGCGCTCAATGAAGTACCGCGCGAAAGCCTGTACGCGGGAGCGGCACTGATCATCGTCGGCCTGTGTTTCTCCAATGAACTAATCCGCTTGGGCAGCAAAGCATCCGTACCTTCGACCGAGTGAGCTATTTTCGGATCCTGATTACTTTAGCAACCAGTGGTTTTTAAGTGTTTTGAGCTACTGACCGCTTCTGGCCGATTCTGTTGAAAAAGTCGGTTCGCCCAAACAGCCTGGTCATTGACTGGTTAAAACGCCTTTTTTGCACACTGCTACGTGAAATCCGAGTCCGGAAGCCTCTGCCAAAAGTAAAGATTTCAATCTCGGACGCGTACTTTTCCGATGCGCAAACCATGGCCGACTTTTTCAACACAATCGGCCAGGAGCAGTCATTCGACACTCCTCGTGCCAACGTTTAAATTGACCCGTTTAGTTACCTGGCCACCTCAAAAAATGACCGGCACTTTCCAAGGCAGCTGCCTCTGCGGCGCCGTCAGTTACGAAATAAAATCACGCCCCAAAGCGGTTTCACATTGCCATTGCAACCAATGCCGTAAAAGTCACGGGGCAGCGTTTGCCAGCTATGGCAGCGTGCTGCGAACTGACCTGCATATCATCCAGGGCACGGAGTGCATCACGACTTACCGCTCCTCCGAATCAGTGCTTCGTCAGTTCTGTGGCCAGTGCGGTTCGTCGCTGTTCTGGTCGCGAAGCCGGGGTGAATACGCAGACTGGATATCTATAGCGCTGGGTTCGCTAGACACGACCTTTACTACCGACAAGCAGCAACATGTAGAAGTGACGTCCAAGGCGCCCTGGTATGAAGTACAGGATCAGTGGCCACAGTCTCGATGACAGCTTCGGGTCAACTGCTACCAGTCCTCGACAAAGCGCACGCGCTCAACGGTCAACCCAAACCTGCGACAATGCTGCCTCTTCGGGCTTCGTAACTTGCGTGGCAAACGTTCAGGTATTTGAATAACAAATTCGCGGGGAGCAGCCACATTGGAATTGAGACAACTGCGCTATTTCGTAAAAATCATCGAGCTTGGCAGCCTGGGGCGTGCGGCACTTGAACTGGACGTTGGTGTGTCAGCCCTCAGTCAGCAAATCTCCAAGCTGGAAAGCGAACTGTGCACCCGCCTCCTGAATCGAACCTCTACCGGCGTGACGCCCACTAGCGCCGGATTTGCGTTTTTACACCATGCCCAATTGACGCTACGCCAGGCGGAAAACGCAATCATGGCCGCCCATCGCGGGCGAATGAGCGGTTATGTCAGCGTCGGCTTACCACCGACTACCGCGACGGTGCTCGCGTTGCCGTTGATCAACGCAATGCGTGCGCGTTATCCGGACATACAACTGCATTTGGTGGAAATGCTTTCCGGCCACTTGGCGGCGCAGCTCAACGCACGGCAAATTGACCTGGCCATCCTGTTCCAGCTCGAAGGGGGTAAACGCTGGAGCGTGACTCCGCTGCTGGATGAAAAGCTGTTTGTCATTGCCTCGCCCAGCCTGCCACAAGCGCCTTCTGGTGACAGCGTGCAGTTAGCCGACCTTGGCGGCCTGCCGCTGGTGATGCCCAGCGCGCAACATGGATTGCGCTCGGCATTGATGAGCGCGTTCGAGCGGGTCGGGCTAACACCCAATGTCATTATGGAAGTCGACGGTCTCGCTGTTTTGATGAACGCCGTTCGGGCCGGTCATGCGGCGACGATACAACCGGGGGCGGCCGCTGCATTGAAAGACGGGTCCGGACTTTCACTGATCAGGATTGCCGATCCCCATGTGGGCCGACGTAATCTTCTGGCGACGCTGGCTGACGACGAACTCTCTCCGGCGGCGCTGGCAACGCGGTTGGTCATCGTCGACGTGGCGCGACAGTTGGTCGTCGACAAACAGTGGCCTGGAGCTACGTGGATAGAAGGGGTAGACGCGTAATCCTCCTTCAACCCCGGACACATAAGTCTCTCCTGACGACAAAGCCTTTAGAAAAACTAAACACCCCGCGTCAAAAGCAGCCTTTCGGCCACTCCTTCCCCACCCTATCGTTCTCCCCACTCGCAAGGAGCACTTCGTTCCCGCTTCCTTGCAAATCGAGGAGCGATAATGATCGATGTCTTAATCATAGGGGGTGGCAACGCTGCCTTGTGCGCCGCTCTGATGGCGCGAGAAGCAGGCGCCAGCGTGATGCTGCTGGAAGCCTCTCCGAAAATCTGGCGCGGTGGCAACTCCCAACACACCCGTAATCTGCGGTGCATGCACGACGAACCGCAGGACGTGCTGATCGATGCCTATCCGGAAGAAGAATACTGGCAAGACCTGTTGAAGGTCACCGGTGGCCTCACGGATGAAAAGCTTGCACGCATTGCAATTCGGGCATCGTCTTCTTGCCGCGATTGGATGCGTTCACACGGCGTGCATTTTCAGCCACCGCTGTCCGGCGCGCTGCACGTGGCGCGGACCAATGCATTTTTTATGGGCGGCGGCAAAGCGCTGGTCAATGCGTATTTCCGCAGCGCCGAGCGCCTGGGTGTAAAAGTTCGCTACAACACGCAAGTGACCGACATCGAGTTGGATGAGGGGAAATTCGTCGCCGCCCATGTGGGCGAACATGAGGTCGATGGCCAGCGTTTCGCCGCAGAACGCATTGAAGCCCGGGCCTGCGTGTTGGCGGCCGGCGGCTTCGAATCCAACCGTGAATGGCTGCGCGAAGCCTGGGGTCAGAACGAGCGCGGTGAATGGCCATCGGACAATTTCCTGATCCGGGGCACCCGATTCAACACCGGCATTTTGCTACGGCGCATGCTCGACCTTGGCGCAGATGTGATCGGCGATCCGACGCAAGCACACATGGTCGCGATTGATGCCCGCGCGCCACTCTATGACGGCGGCATCTGCACCCGAATCGACTGCGTATCTCTCGGCGTGGTGGTCAATCGTGATGGCGAACGCTTCTACGACGAAGGTGAGGATTTCTGGCCAAAACGTTATGCGATCTGGGGACGTCTGGTGGCCGGACAACCCGGTCAGCAGGCGTATTCGATCATCGATCAACAAGCCATCGGCCGCTTCATGCCGCCGGTCTTTCCCGGCACCACCGCCAATACTCTGCAAGACCTTGCCCGCCAGTTGAAGCTTCCTCAAGAAAAATTCGTCAAGACTGTCGAGGACTACAACCGCGCCTGCCGCGTTGGCACGTTCGATCACACGGCGTTGGACGACTGCCACACCCAAGGACTGATGCCCGCCAAAACTCATTGGGCGCGGCCATTGGTGAAACCACCTTTCTACGCCTACCCGCTTAAACCGGGTGTCACGTTCACCTACCTCGGCCTCGCCACCGACGAAACCGCTGCCGTGCATTTCAACGGCAACGCGAGCCCCAACCTGTTCGTCGCGGGAGAAATGATGGCCGGCAATGTTCTGGGCAAGGGCTACACCGCCGGCATCGGCATGGCCATCGGTACCGCGTTTGGCCGCATCGCCGGTGTGCAGGCGGCCGCTTCGGTGGGCTTTGGCGTTTCATCTGCAAACACGGAGTCTCGATATGCAACTGTTTGATCCCCAAGCGTCGGGCGGGTTGATCCCGGTGCTGAATCTTGACGAAAGTGAAGTCCAGCGGCAGATGACCATCTGCAATGCCTGCCGTTATTGCGAAGGCTTTTGCGCGGTATTTCCGGCGATGACCCGGCGCCTGGAATTCACTCAGGCCGACATCCATTACCTGGCGAACTTGTGCCATAACTGCGGCGCGTGCCTGCACGCCTGTCAGTACGCCGCCCCACACGAATTCGACGTCAACATACCCAAAGCCATGGCCAAAGTGCGCCTGCATACTTACGCCGAATACGCCTGGCCGCAAGCCATGGGCAAGTTGTATCAGCGCAACGGCCTGACCCTGGCGCTGGCTTCCGGTGGGGGACTGGCGTTGTTTTTATGCCTGACCCTGATGCTCATGGGCAACCTGTTCACGGCCATTCCCGGGGGCGACTTCTACAAGATTTTCCCGCATAACACCCTGGCGCTGATGTTCGGCTCAGTGTTCGGCTTTGCGGTACTTGCCCTGACCATGGGGGTACGGCGCTTCTGGCGCAACGTTTCACCGGTCGCAGCGCCACTGCCATTGAAAACGTCCGCTGCATTGGAGGCTACGGCCAACGTCGCGAAGCTCAAATACCTGGACGGCGGCCATGGCGAAGGCTGCAACAACGCCAACGATCAATTCACCTTGTGGCGACGCCGATTCCATCACCTCACCTTCTACGGCTTCATGCTGTGCTTCGCCGCCACCGGTGTCGCCACGCTCTTTCACTATCTGCTGAAGTGGTCGGCGCCTTATCCGATCTTCAGCTTGCCGGTGATGTTGGGTATTGCCGGTGGCATCGGCCTGCTGATCGGCCCCGCGGGTCTTCTTTGGCTGAACCTGCGTCGCGACCCTGCGCACGGCGATGAGAACCAAAAACCCATGGATCGCGGCTTCATCGCACTGCTGTTTCTGGTCAGCGCAAGCGGCCTGGCGCTACTGGCTTTCCGTGAAACCAGCGCTCTGGGCTTGACGCTGGCTATCCATCTCGGTCTGGTCATGGCGTTTTTCTTGACCATGCCCTACAGCAAATTCGCCCATGGAATATTCCGCAGCGCAGCGCTGCTCAAACACGCCATCGAGAAGCGTCAACCCAACCCGATCAACGCCGGCAGCGACTGACGGTTAAAGCACTCATTCCAAAAACAATAGTGAGCATAACGGTAGCCATGATGAAAACGACAACGGCAACAACCCGAGCAAAGGGGTCCAAATTAGGCGCCATTTTGCGGGTCACCAGCGGTAACTTTCTCGAGCAGTTCGACTTCTTTCTGTTCGGGTTCTACGCGACCTACATCTCCCAGACTTTCTTTCCAGCCACCAGCGAGTTTGCCTCGCTGATGATGACCTTCGCGGTATTCGGCTCCGGATTCCTGATGCGTCCGTTAGGCGCCATTGTGCTGGGGGCGTACATCGACAAGGTGGGCCGTCGCAAGGGACTGATCGTGACGCTGTCGATCATGGCCGCCGGTACCGTATTGATCGCCCTGGTGCCGGGCTATGCCGCCATCGGCGTGGCGGCACCGATTCTGGTGTTGTTGGGCAGGCTGCTCCAGGGCTTCTCCGCCGGCGCGGAAATGGGCGGTGTTTCCGTGTACCTGGCGGAAATTTCCACCCCTGGTCACACCGGTTTCTACACCAGTTGGCAATCGGCCAGCCAACAGGTGGCGATCGTCGTCGCGGCGGCGTTGGGCTACACGATCAATGCCACGATGCAAGCCGCTGAAATCGCCGATTGGGGCTGGCGTATTCCGTTCTTCATTGGCTGCGTGATCATCCCGTTCATTTTCATTATTCGCCGCTCACTGGAAGAAACCGCTGCCTTCACTGCTCGCAGCCATCGTCCAACAACTCGCGAAGTTTTTCGCTCGATGCGTGACAACTGGCGCACCGTACTGGCGGGCGGCTTGCTGGCGTCCATGACCACCACCACGTTCTACCTGATTACGGTCTACACACCGACGTTTGGCAGAACAGTTCTGAACCTGAGCACCACCGACAGCCTGGTGGTCACACTGCTGGTCGGCATCAGCAACTTTATCTGGCTGCCTATCGGCGGCGCCCTCTCCGACCGCATTGGCCGTCGGCCACTCTTGCTGGCGATATCGTTGCTGTGCATCTTCACCGCCTATCCCGCCATGCACTGGCTGGCAGAGGCGGCGAGTTTCGAACGTCTGCTCGCCGTGCTGCTGTACTTCTCATTCTTCTTTGGCATTTACAACGGCGCCATGGTCGCGGCACTGACCGAAGTCATGCCACAGAACGTGCGGGTGGTCGGGTTTTCACTGGCCTTCAGTTTGGCCACCGCGGTGTTTGGCGGTTTTACCCCGGCAATCTCGACGCTGCTTGTCCAGGCCACGGGCGACAAGGCATCACCTGCCTACTGGCTGATGTTCGCGGCGGTGTGCGGGTTCACAGCGACGACGATTCTGTATCGTCGGCAAAAAGCTTTGGCAGTCAGAACCGTTTAGTTCCTCGATCGCCGACGCTTACCACGCGTCAATCCACGGCGGGAACCGAATTAATTTCGGCCGGTAACGTAAGGCAGAAACCGGCCAATAGCACCGTTAACATGCGACAGGGATTATCCCAAAAACAGTCGTCAATTCACTCATAAAGCAGGGACCATAGCCCTCCCCCAGGACACATTCCGGCCTTGATATCTGCTGAAGATTCCACCCAGAGCCAGTCGTTTTGTAGGGGTAAAAACGAAGAAAAATAAAAAGGGGTCGCGAGATAAAATCTCGCAACTCCTTGAATTATATGGTCGGGACGGAGTGATTCGAACACTCGACCCCTAGCACCCCATGCTAGTGCGCTACCGGACTGCGCTACGCCCCGACTAGGCGTGAAACTCATCCCTCACCTCGAGGAACGCTCAAGAATATATCGCAAGCTTTTGAAAACTGGAAGTATTTAAAAGCAGGAATTTATTTCTTGAGTACCACCAGAACATCTTCGAGCTCGGCGATCATCTGGCGGATCATTTGCTTGTATTGGGTGGTGTCGTCTTTGGCTTCATCGCCGGACAAGCGCAGGCGCGCTCCGCCGATGGTGAACCCCTGATCGTAAAGAAGCGCGCGGATCTGCCGGATCATCAGCACGTCCTGGCGCTGATAATACCGACGGTTTCCGCGGCGTTTGACCGGGTTGAGTTGAGGAAACTCCTGCTCCCAGTAGCGCAGCACGTGTGGTTTTACCGCACACAGCTCGCTGACTTCACCAATGGTGAAGTAGCGTTTGCCCGGGATGACGGGGAGCTCGTCGTTATGACTTGGTTCCAGCATAAGCCTCAACTCGGGCCTTCAACTTCTGCCCTGGACGAAAGGTGACCACACGGCGAGCCGTGATCGGGATTTCTTCCCCCGTTTTCGGATTGCGGCCAGGCCGCTGGCGTTTGTCCCGAAGGTCGAAATTGCCGAAACCGGACAATTTGACTTGTTCGTTGTCTTCAAGAGCGTGCCTGATTTCTTCAAAAAACAGTTCGACCAATTCCTTGGCCTCCCGTTTGTTCAGGCCCAGCTCTTCATACAGACGTTCCGCCATCTCAGCTTTCGTCAGAGCCCCCATACGTCACTTCCTTAACGTGGCGTTCAACCTTTGTTCGAGCGAGGTGAGGATGTTTTGCGTTGCGGTATTCACCTCATCGTCATTAAGAGTGCGCGATGGATGCTGCCAGGTCAAGCCGACTGCGAGGCTTTTTCTATCAGGATCAATGCCTTTACCCTGATACACGTCAAATAGCCTGAGGTCTGTCAGCCATTCGCCTGCATTTTCACGGATTACGTCCAGTACAGCCGTGGCTGCAACGTCTTTATCCGCAATCAGTGCAAGGTCACGACGAACTTCAGGAAAGCGTGATAACTCGTGGAATTTTGGCATTTTGCCCGACGCCACTTCCGCCAGAACCAACTCGAAGACGAAGACCGGACGGTCGAGACCGAGGGTTTTCGACAACTCAGGGTGGATCGCGCCAATGAAGCCGACCAGACGACCATCACGCTCGATGCGCGCGGTTTGACCCGGGTGCAACGCTGGGTGTTTGCCCGGCACGAAAGTGAACGCTTCCAGAGCACCGGCGAAGCCCAGCACCGCTTCGACGTCAGCCTTGACGTCGAAGAAGTCGACGGTATCGCGACCCTGCGCCCAGCCTTCCGGCAGGCGACTACCGCAAACAACACCCGCCAACATCGGCTCTTGCTTCAGACCTTCGAGCTGACCAACGAAACGCAGGCCGCTTTCGAACAGACGCACGCGATCCTGCTGACGGTTCAGGTTGTGCTGAAGCGCCTTGACCAGACCTGGCCACAGCGACGAACGCATGGCAGCCATGTCATTGGAGATCGGGTTAGCCAGCAGCAGCGGCTCAACACCCGGATTAAACAGTTCGAACTGTTTCGGATCGATGAAGCTGTAGGTAATGGCTTCCTGATAACCACGGGCAACCAGCAGGCGGCGCAGTTCAGGCAGGTCGCTACGGGCTTCTGCCTTGGCTTGCGGCGCCAGACGCGCTTGCGGATAACGAACCGGCAAACGGTTGTAGCCGTACAGGCGTGCCAGCTCTTCGATCAGGTCGACTTCCAGGCTGATATCGAAGCGATGGCTCGGTACGTCTACACGCCACTGCCCTGCCCCGTCGGCAGTAATGGTCAGGCCCAAGGCATTGAGCAGACGCTCCACCTCAGCCGAATCCATTTCCATGCCCAGCATCTGGGTAATGCGCTGGGCACGCAGGGTGATCGGAGCAATTTTCGGCAGGTGCTGTTCGCTGACGGTCTCGATGATCGGACCCGCTTCACCACCGGTGATCTCCAACAGCAAGCCAGTCGCGCGCTCCATGGCTTCGCGGGCCAGTTGCCAGTCCACACCACGCTCATAGCGATGCGATGCATCGGTGTGCAGGCCATAGGAACGGGCCTTGCCTGCTACGGCGATCTGGTCGAAGAAGGCGCTTTCCAGGAACACATCACGGGTGGTCGCGGAAACACCGCTGTGCTCGCCACCCATGACACCGGCAATGGCCAGCGCTCGGGAATGGTCGGCAATCACCAGCGTATCGCTACGCAGGCTGACTTCCTGACCGTCGAGCAGCACCAGTTTCTCGCCCTCTTCGGCCATGCGCACACGGATGCCACCGTTGATTTCGGCGAGATCGAAGGCGTGCAGCGGCTGACCCAGTTCCAGCATCACGTAGTTGGTGATGTCGACGGCAGCATCGATGCTGCGCACATCTGCACGACGCAGGCGCTCAACCATCCACAGCGGCGTAGGCCTGGACAGGTCGACGTTACGAATCACACGACCGAGGTAGCGCGGGCACGCGGCGGGCGCCAGCACTTCTACCGAACGCACTTCGTCGTGGGCGGCAGGAACCGAAGCCACCACCGGACGGACCACAGGAGCGGCGTACAGTGCGCCGACTTCACGAGCCAGACCGGCCAGGGACAGGCAGTCGCCACGGTTCGGGGTCAGATCGACCTCGATGCTGGCGTCTTCCAGGTCCAGATAAACACGGAAGTCCTTACCTACCGGCGCATCGGCCGGCAGCTCCATCAGGCCGTCATGACCTTCACCGACCTGCAGCTCGGATTGCGAGCACAGCATGCCGTTGGACTCAACGCCACGCAGCTTGGCCTTCTTGATCTTGAAGTCACCTGGCAGCTCGGCGCCGATCATGGCGAAAGGAATCTTCAGGCCCGGGCGCACGTTTGGCGCACCGCAAACCACCTGGAAGGTTTCCGAACCGTTGCTGACCTGGCACACGCGCAGCTTGTCGGCGTCCGGGTGCGGTTCGGTGCTCAGCACCTCGCCCACTACCACGCCACTGAAAACACCGGCGGCCGGCGTAACGCTATCGACCTCAAGACCGGCCATCGACAGACGAGCAACCAGCTCGTCGCGACTTACCTGCGGGCTAACCCAGCCACGCAGCCATTGTTCACTGAATTTCATCCTGCTCTCCTAAGAATTCGTTACGACTAGCGAAATTGCGCGAGGAACCGCAAGTCGTTGTCGAAGAACAGACGCAAGTCATTCACGCCGTAACGCAGCATGGCCAGACGCTCGACACCCATGCCGAAGGCAAAGCCCGAGAACTCTTCCGGGTCGATCCCGGACATGCGCAGCACGTTCGGGTGAACCATGCCGCAGCCCATCACTTCCAGCCAGCCGGTCTGCTTGCAGACGCGGCAGCCTTTACCGCTGCACATCACGCACTCCATGTCGACTTCAGCGGATGGCTCGGTGAACGGGAAGTAGGAAGGACGGAAGCGCACCGCCAGTTCCTTTTCGAAGAACACCCGCAGGAACTCTTCGATGGTGCCTTTGAGGTCGGCGAAATTGATGTCGCGATCGATCAGCAGGCCTTCGACCTGATGGAACATCGGCGAGTGGGTGATATCGGAGTCGCTGCGGTATACACGGCCTGGGCAGACGATGCGGATCGGCGGCTGTTTCGACTCCATGGTGCGGACCTGTACCGGCGAGGTATGGGTGCGCAACAGCATGTTCGCATTGAAATAGAAGGTGTCATGCATCGACCGGGCCGGGTGGTGGCCTGGGATGTTGAGCGCTTCGAAGTTGTGATAGTCGTCTTCGACCTCAGGGCCTTCGGCGATGCCGTAGCCAATACGGGTGAAGAACTGTTCGACGCGTTCCAGAGTGCGGGTAACCGGATGCAGACCACCGGAGGTCTGACCACGGCCAGGCAGGGTCACGTCAATGGACTCGGCGGAGAGTTTGGCAGCCAGATCGGCTTCTTCAAACAATGCCTTGCGCGCATTAAGGACCTCTGTGACACGCTCCTTGGCAACGTTGATCAGCGCACCGACCTGCGGACGCTCTTCTGCCGGTAAATTCCCCAGGGTCTTCATCACCTGAGTCAATTCACCCTTCTTGCCAAGGTAGTGAACCCGGATTTGCTCCAGGGCATTGATATCTTCAGCGCTTTGCACAGCCTCTAGAGCTTGAGAGACGAGCGCATCCAGGTTTTCCATGTACAGACTCCAGATACAAAATAGGGGAAGAGCTTGAAGGCTCTTCCCCTATTTATGACGTTTAACACCTGGCCCCACAGATGCGAGGCCGGGTGACTGTCGGGGGTACTTAAGCCAAGGTGGCTTTAGCTTTCTCGACAATCGCAGCAAACGCCGCTTTTTCGTTCACTGCCAGATCAGCCAGAACCTTACGGTCGATCTCGATGGACGCTTTTTTCAGGCCGGCGATGAAACGGCTGTAGGACAGACCGTTGATACGAGCACCAGCGTTGATACGAGCGATCCACAGAGCGCGGAACTGACGTTTTTTCTGACGACGGTCACGGTAGGCGTATTGGCCTGCCTTGATTACCGCTTGCTTGGCAACACGGAATACGCGGGAGCGTGCGCCGTAGTAGCCTTTAGCAAGTTTCAGAATTTTTTTGTGACGCTTACGGGCAATGACGCCACGCTTTACACGAGCCATGAGTTACTTCCTCTATTCTTGACTAAAATTAACGAAGGCGCAGCATGCGCTCGACTTTTGCCACGTCAGACGGATGCAGCAAGCTGCTACCGCGCAGTTGACGCTTACGCTTGGTCGACATTTTGGTCAGGATGTGGCTCTTGAAAGCGTGCTTGTGCTTGATACCGTTAGCAGTTTTCAGAAACCGCTTAGCAGCACCACTTTTGGTCTTCATTTTTGGCATGTTCGGATACTCCGCATTCAGTTGATAAACATAATCAGAAGGCCTGCCGTGCCCTGTTGATTACTTCTTCTTTTTCGGGGCGATGACCATGATCAGCTGGCGTCCTTCCATCTTAGGATGCTGTTCGACCGAACCGTACTCGAGCAAGTCACCTTCAACTCGCTTGAGGAGTTCCATCCCCAGCTCCTGGTGGGCCATCTCACGGCCGCGGAATCGCAAGGATACCTTGGCCCTGTCCCCATCACTCAGGAAACGTACCAGGTTGCGCAGTTTTACCTGGTAATCCCCTTCCTCCGTCCCTGGACGAAACTTGATTTCTTTAACCTGGATCTGCTTCTGGTTTTTCTTGGCCGCGGCAACCTGCTTCTTCTTTTCGAAGATCGATTTGCCGTAGTCCATCAGTTTGCAAACAGGGGGTACTGCATCGGCGGAAATCTCCACCAGATCCAGCTTGGCCTCTTCAGCCTTAAGAAGCGCGTCTTCAATTGACACAATCCCAAGCTGTTCACCTTCAGCTCCAATTAACCGAACCTCGCGTGCCGAGATATTCTCGTTGATCGGGGCTTTCGGTGCAGCTCGTTTATCTTGTCTCATTTCACGCTTAATAATAATTACTCCGAATCTGGGCGACCACGCCGGGAAACCGCTTGCGCGAGAAACTCAGCGAACTGGGCGACGGGCATCGAGCCCAGGTCAGCACCTTCACGAGTACGCACAGCGACAGTCTGCATCTCGACTTCCCGATCTCCGATAACCAAGAGAAAAGGAACCTTGAGCAAAGTATGCTCGCGGATTTTAAAGCCGATCTTTTCATTTCTCAAGTCAGACTTGGCACGAAACCCGCTTTCGTTGAGAGTTTTTTCCACTTCGGCGGCAAAATCAGCCTGTTTATCAGTGATATTCATCACCACTGCCTGGGTCGGAGCCAGCCACGCGGGGAATGCGCCCTCGTAGTGCTCGATCAGGATTCCGACGAAACGTTCGAAGGACCCCAGGATCGCCCGGTGCAACATGACCGGGTGCTTGCGACTGTTGTCTTCGGAGACGTATTCGGCTCCCAGACGGACAGGCAGGTTAAAATCGAGCTGCAGGGTACCACATTGCCAAACGCGGCCGAGGCAATCTTTCAGCGAGAACTCGATCTTCGGACCGTAGAACGCCCCCTCGCCCGGCTGCAGATCGTACGGCAGGCCCGCGCTATCAAGGGCTGCGGCCAGCGCAGCTTCGGCGCGGTCCCAAAGCTCGTCGGAACCGACGCGTTTTTCCGGACGAGTGGACAGCTTCATCTCGACATCGGTGAAGCCGAAGTCGGCGTAGACATCCATGGTCAGCTTGATGAACGCAGCGGATTCAGCCTGCATCTGTTCTTCGGTGCAGAAAATGTGCGCGTCGTCCTGGGTGAATCCACGCACGCGCATGATGCCGTGCAAGGCACCCGATGGCTCGTTACGGTGGCAGGCACCGAATTCGGCCAGGCGCATCGGCAACTCGCGGTAGCTCTTCAGGCCCTGATTGAACACCTGCACGTGGCACGGGCAGTTCATCGGCTTGATCGCGTAGTCGCGGCTTTCCGACTGGGTGGTGAACATGTTGTCGGCGTAGTTGGCCCAGTGCCCGGACTTTTCCCACAGGCTGCGGTCAACGACCTGGGGCGTCTTGATTTCCAGGTAACCGTTGTCGCGCTGCACCTTGCGCATGTACTGCTCGAGCACCTGGTACAAAGTCCAGCCATTCGGGTGCCAGAACACCATGCCCGGCGCTTCTTCCTGGGTGTGGAACAGGCCCAGGCGCTTGCCGATCTTGCGGTGGTCGCGCTTCTCGGCTTCTTCGATGCGCTGGATGTAGGCGGCCAGTTGCTTCTTGTCGGCCCAGGCGGTGCCGTAGACGCGCTGCAATTGCTCATTCTTGGCATCGCCGCGCCAGTAGGCACCGGACAGCTTGGTCAGCTTGAAGGATTTCAGGAAGCGGGTATTCGGCACGTGCGGACCGCGGCACATGTCGACGTATTCTTCGTGATAGTACAGGCCCATGGCCTGCTCGTTCGGCATGTCCTCGACCAGGCGCAACTTGTAGTCTTCGCCACGGGCCCTGAACACTTCGATCACTTCGGCGCGCGGAGTGACTTTCTTGATCACGTCGTAATCTTTCTCGATCAGCTGCTGCATGCGCTGTTCGATGGCCGCCAGGTCGTCCGGAGTGAAAGGACGCTCGAAGGCGATGTCGTAATAGAAACCTTCGTCGATGACCGGACCGATGACCATTTTGGCGGTCGGGTACAACTGCTTGACCGCATGGCCAACCAGGTGGGCGCAAGAGTGGCGAATGATCTCCAGCCCCTCTTCATCCTTTGGCGTGATGATTTGCAGCGACGCGTCGCTGTCGATGATGTCGCTGGCGTCGACCAGCTTGCCATTGACCTTGCCGGCCACGGTGGCCTTGGCCAGGCCTGCACCGATGGATGCGGCGACCTCGGCTACGGAAACCGGGTGATCGAATGAACGTTGACTGCCGTCGGGAAGAGTAATAGTTGGCATGGCGCCTCCTCTCCTAGTGGTGACCCCTACCAAAGGTCACGTGGGTTGGGATGAGCCAGTACAAGATCCGGTCCAGGCCATTCAATGACGAACGCCTGCCTTACAGCGGCAGGAGCCTTGCGGCCAACCGGAAAACCGAACCAGAGTGACTGGGATTCAAATCAGGGTTAATCGCGCATCTGCCGCCGCCGGGACTGAAGGTCATCCGGAGCTTGCAAACGCCCGAGCGAGGCATGCTAGCACAGATGAACGGTCGTCGATGCACGCAGACTTTGTGCGGGGGCAAATCGGTCATTTTTATGCCAGAGTGATGAACTTGAACACCGCTTCGCCCCTCAGATAACACGTCATTGACCCACAAGGAGCATCCCAGCATGCGTCTGAACCGTTTGTTCGCCGTAGTCGCACCCATCGTTCTGCTGCTGCCATTGGCCGCCCACGCCGACTGGCCAAAGGGTGAGCGCGAGAAATACATGGCGCAATGCGTCCCTGCAGCGGCACAAAAGATCGGTGATGCGAAGGCAAAAGCCGTCTGTGGTTGCGGCGCCGACCAGCTCAAATCCTATCCTGCCAAAGACCTTCAGGCATTGATGGACGGCACGGCAAGTCAAGAACTGGGAAATCAGGCGATGCAGAAAATCGCCACTTGCAGGGTCGATGCCGGGGCGAAGAAATAAGCTTCTCGCATTGATTTTTTCACCTGCAATGACCGAAAAAACAGGCCGAATGTCGCTTTGCCTGACATTTTATGAAGGTTTTACAGCTTTTTTTATCGTCTTTACTTTCGGCTGAAAGCCTTTTAAAACGGGGCTTCCAGCCACATGAAGCACTAAAGAATGCTCGTCTGCAAAGCAAACAGCTCGCCCGGGGGGCTCCCAAAGCGAACATTTCGACTATGATATCCGGGTGTGCCCAGTTGGCCTGAGCAGCACAGTACTACTGAAAATATATGTTTCTTGGAGATACACCATGTCTAATCGCCAAACCGGCACCGTTAAATGGTTCAACGATGAAAAAGGCTTCGGCTTCATCACTCCTCAAGGTGGCGGTGACGACCTGTTCGTACACTTCAAAGCTATCGAAAGCGACGGTTTCAAAAGCCTGAAAGAAGGCCAGACTGTTTCCTTCGTGGCTGAGAAAGGCCAAAAGGGTATGCAAGCTGCTCAAGTTCGCCCAGAGTAATTTCCAGGCGCACTAAAAAAACCCCGTCCATGTGACGGGGTTTTTTATGGGCGAAACAAAAGCCGAGTGATCAGCCGCAGTTGACGCGAGTGACCACTTTATTGGCATCGGTGTTCAGGTTAAGACGGTCTGAACGGTACTCCAGCGTCACCATATCGGTTGGCAGCAGGAACCGCGCGTTTTGCGCTCCTGCGCGGGTACGCGCTTGCTCAAGCAATTGCGGCGATGCCTGTTTGCCGATGGTGAACTCGGCAGCCTTTGCCTCACAGCGACTGTGACCCGTGTCAGTCGTCGCAACATCCGTTGTTGCCGGCTCCGTAGAGGTAGTGCTGCAACCGGCCAGTGTGGCAACGGCCAACAAAGTACCCAATGACGCGAGCTTCCAAGGCATGAAGCCTCCTTATTCAATGATTAAGCTGAGATCGTGCGACAACCAGACTGGCGTTTGGTTTCACAGGGAGCACTGGCACCCTGCCCATGATCCGGACGAGCCGCGATTCTGCCTGAGCGCGGCGCTGCCCTTGATCACTGAATCGTGACTGAATATGAACGACGCTCAATAGACGTCGATGTAGTCGTAAGGAGGGTTGGGCCAGTTCTCATTCAACGCATTGAAGATTTGCATGACCCAGACTTCATCGCTGGCCGCGACCCGCCCGACATAACCGGAGCCCTTGGCCCAGGTTTCGAGTCGAAACAACAACCCGTCGATATCGGTACCGCCCACGACACCCGAGGAGATATAGGCAATGCCTCCTTTGGCGACCCGCAACTGGGTGTGCTCATCGTCACTGGCGCCGGCCAGCAACTGACGCACCGCCTCAAGGGTCAGGCCATCCGGGGAGTTCAAATCGATCTGCACAGCGCATTCCTTGAATATTCGTCAGAGACCAAGTGTCGCACAGCCCTCCTTTCATGCCTAAGTCGACGTGTCAAAAGCCCCGTAAAATGGTTAACTCGGCACTCAGACTTCCCCGACCTCACGAGCGCCATCATGACCACCGTAAGCATCGACGCTGACATCAAGGCCAAGTGGCAAGACGGCCACAGCTCCTACAGTCCAGGCAGCACGGAAGAGCTCGCCATTATCGGTATCGACCTGCTGGTCAGGGACCTTGGAACCGAAGCCGCCCAATCGTTCATCGAGCAGATTTTCGAGAAACATCTGTCCGGCCAAAAGGCCGAAGCCGTTAGCGGGCGGGAGTGAAACCCGCTGGCAGGCACCCGTGGGACATTAGGCTCATTTCAGGCGAGCCAGGCGCTCGGTCAGCAGATCGAAGAAGCCCTGGGCATCGCCGCTTTCAACCCAGAAGGCATTCTTTGGCGCTTTCAAGCTGTCATACCAGTCGACGATGGTTTGTCCAAAGGTCGGTCCTTCGCGGCTGTCGACCACCACGTTGACCGAGCGACCGCTGAACAATTGCGGCTTGAGCAGATAAGCGACAACCGTGGCGTCATGCACCGGGCCGCCCGGAATGCCGTAGTGTTCCATGTCGCCCTTGATGTATTCATTGAGAATGTCGCCCACCAGTCGGCTGGCGTTGTTGTTCAGCGCGGCAATCTGTTTCAGGCGCGCTTCGCTGGTAAGGATCTTGTGGGTCACATCCAGCGACAGGTAGGTCAGCTTCACGCCGCTGTTGAGCACCACTTCGGCCGCTTGCGGGTCGGCGAACAGGTTGAACTCGGCCACTGGCGTGATGTTGCCGCCGTTGAAGTGCGCACCGCCCATGACCACCACTTCCTTGATGCCCTGAACGATACCCGGCTCCTGGATCAGCGCCAGGGCCAGGTTGGTCTGTGGGCCTAGCATGGCGATGGTAATGCTGTTGGGCCTGGCCGATTTCAGGGTATCGATCAGGTAGGTGATGGCGCTGCCCTCGGCCAGGCCTTGTCTGGGCTCATGCACGGCAATGCCCGACAACCCTTCCTTGCCATGAATGTCCTCGGCGTAGATGGGTGTGCGCATCAGGGGCTTGGGCGCCCCCGCATAGACCGGAACCTCTTCGCGCCCCGCCCACTCCCTGGCCAATCGCGCATTGCGCGAGGTCTTGTCCAGGCGAACGTTGCCGGCTACGGTGGTCAATGCGCGGACATTCAGCTCGTCCGGCGATGCCAGGGCGAACAACAGGGCAACGACATCGTCAGCCCCTGGATCGGTGTCGATGATCAGGTCGATCTTTGGTGCCGCCTGGGCGTTGGTTGCGGTCATCAGGGACAAAAGCAGCAGACTCCGGAGCAGTGGGTGCAGTTTCTGAGCATAGCGATACGGGGCGCACTCCTTGTGCCTGGGACATCAAAACGCGGACAGCCAGTCAAAACGTAACGCCGGCGACCAGCACAATGTTGCAGTACGGTTGGCATTCGCCTGTACGAACAATCGCCTTCGCTTGTCGGCTCAGGACCTTGAATTGTTCATGGGTGAGCACTTCACGCCGACCCAACGCGCCTTCACCGTTCAGTTCTTCCAGCGCGACCAGGGCCGACGGCTTTTTATCGAAGATTTCCTGTGCCAGCACATGGCTTTCGACCTGCATCTCACTGAGCACKACCTTCAAGGTGCTGACAAAATCCGGTATGCCGGGGGTCAAGGCCAGGTCAATCAATTCAACGCCCGGTGGAACCGGCAGCCCCGAATCTCCGATGACGACCAAGTCGCCATGTCCCAAAGACGCGATCAGTCGCGACAGCGCAATGTTGAGCAGGGGTGTCTTTTTCATGGAATTTTAAACGCCTGTACATCGCTCAAGGCGGGAATCGAAGGTTGCGCGCCGGCCCGGGTGACCGACAACGCCGCAGCCACCTGCCCGAAGCGGATCGCCGACACCTCATCTTGACCCGCGGCCAGCGCCGCAGCGAAACCGCCGACAAACGTATCGCCGGCCGCCGTGGTATCGACAGCCTTTACCACGGGTGCGGGGAAATGTTCGAAGCGTTGGCCATCGGCAAACAGCGAACCTTGCGCACCGAGGGTGATGATCACCTTGCCGGCGCCCAGGGCTATCAGGCGGGTCGCCGCGGCTTGTGCGGTGTCCAGGGAGTCCACTGACAGACCGCTCAGGGCCGACGCTTCGCTTTCGTTGGGAATCAGGTAATCGATGGACGCGTACCAGTCCGATGGCAACGGACGACTGGCCGGTGCCGGATTGAGGATGACAGTCTTGCCCAACTCGCGACCGCGCTTGAGCGCATGGCCAACAGAAGCATCGGGCACTTCCAGCTGACAAATGAGCACATCCGCCGCGTGTATCACCGAATCAAAACGGTCAATGGCTTCAGCGGTCAATGCACCGTTGGCACCGGGGACGATCACGATGGTGTTCTGACTGCTGTCGTCGACCACAATCAACGCCACGCCGCTGGAACCGTCAATGGTGCTCACCGCCTGGCAATCGATCTGCTCGGCCAACAGCGCCCCGCGCAGCGCCTCACCATAGGCGTCACTGCCCACGCACCCGATCATCGACACCCGGGCTCCCAGCCGCGCCGCAGCCACGGCCTGATTGGCGCCCTTGCCGCCGGAGACGGTGGTAAACGACTGACCAATCAGCGTTTCACCGCCCTTGGGCAAGCGCGGCGCCCGGGTCACCAGGTCCATGTTCAAACTGCCTATTACCACTACTTTTGCTGGCATACATTGCTACTCACGATTCTGTTTCGGCGGCGCTGTGGGTTCAGCGGCGTTCTATTTTCAACGGCTTTCTGTTTTCAACGGCTCTCTGTTTTCAACGGAACTGGGCAAACACGCCGGCCAGCGGCGCCGTCGATTCACGTATGACGATACTCGGCGTCACGATCCGCTGATCGGTCGCCAGGCCCGGCGTGGCGATTCGCCGTAAAAGCACTTCGGCGGCCATTTCACCGAGTTGCAGGATCGATTGCCCCACCGTGGTCAACGACGGATAGACATACCGACTCATCTGGATATCGTCGAAGCCGATCACCGACAACTCACTCGGTACGCGAATATTGCGCTCGGCGGCGGCCCGTAGCACGCCGATGCCAATCATGTCGTTGGCCGCAAAAATGGCGGTAGGCGGCTTGTTTTCCAGCAAAACCGCGGCAGCGCTGTAACCGCCAGTGCTGGTGAAATCGCTTTCCAGCATGCGCTCGGGAGAGACTTCGACGCCCGCCTCCTTCAAGGCCCGGCGATAACCCGCCAGACGCATCTGCGCCACGCTGGTGTTCTCCGGCCCGCTGATCGTGGCGATATCCCGATGCCCCAGTTCCAGCAGGTGCCGGGTCGCCAGATACGCGCCGTATTCATGGTCGATGCGCACCAGGTCCGCATCGATACCGTCCAGTCCGCGGTCGACGATCACCATGGGCGTGCGGACGCCTTTAAGACCTTGCACCAGGCCACTGTCGCCGCCGGCCGAGGCGACAATCAGGCCGTCGATACGCTTTTCCAGCAGTACACGCAGATAGCTGCGCTGCTTGTCTGGATTGTCGTCGGAGTTGCACAGGATGACGCAGTAACCGTTTCGCTCGCAGTAATCCTCGATACCCCGGGCAAGCTCGGCGAAATACGGGTTGAGGCTGTTGGGCACCAACAGGCCGATGGTCGCTGTGGTCTTGGCCTTGAGCGAACGGGCCACGGCGCTGGGGACGTAGTCGAGGGTCTGGATTGCCGCCTCGACCTTGATCCGGACCTCTTCACTGACCGGGCGGGTCTTGTTCACCACATGGGAAACCGTGGTGTAGGAAATGCCGGCAAGGGCTGCCACATCTTTGATAGTCGCCATGACTCAGGTCCGCCGGCTTGCGCGTTGACTGCGATAGGTGTCCAGCACCACCGCCACCACGATCACCGCGCCGGTAATGATGCGTTTGGTCGGCTCGGTTGCGCCGATCTGCGCCAGCCCCGCGGCCAGCACGGAAATGATCAGGACGCCAAAAAACGTGCTGATCACCGAACCGCGCCCGCCCATCAGACTGGTCCCGCCGATCACGACGGCTGCAATCACCTGCAACTCAAGGCCGGAGCCGGCATTCGGGTCCGCGGCTTCCAGGCGAGAAATCTGGAACAACGCGGCAATACCGGCCAGCAACCCCATCAAGCTGAAGACCAGGATTTTGTAGGGCTTGGGATTGATCCCCGCCAGCCGCACGGCCTCTTCGTTGGTGCCGATACCGATCAGGTAACGACCGAACACCGTGCGGGTCAACACGGCCTGGGCGATGAAAATGATCAGCAACGCGATGATGAACGACGGTGAAATGCCGAAGGCGATCGGGTTGGACAACCAGGCGAACGCATCGCCGATGTAGGCCGTACGCGAACCGGTCATCTGGTACGCCACCCCGCGAGCCATTTCCAGCACGCCCAGGGACACGATGAACGACGGAATCCGCCACGCCACCGTGATCGAGCCGGTGATGGTACCGGCGAACGCCGCAACGGCCATGCCCAGCAGCGCCGCCGGCAGAACGCCCCAGCCCCAGCCAAGAATCGCCACGCTCACGGTCGAAGCCGCCAATGCCAGCACCGAACCTACCGACAGGTCGATGCCACCAATGATCAACACAAAGGTCATGCCGACCGCCAGCACCATCAGGTCCGGAATCTGGTTGGCCAGGGTGCTGAAAGTATCGTAGGACAGGAAGTGACTGCTCAGCACCGAGAACAGCACGATCATCGCCAACAAGGCACCTGCCAGGCCCAGATAGGTGCCCAGGCCGTAGAAGTTGCCATTGCGTTTGCCGGCGAAAGAAGCGGTTTTCATGGAAGATCCCTAGGCGCGGCTTCAAAGAGCAGCGCATCACGTTTTTGGTAGCCGGCGAAAGCAGCGGCGAGCAACTCATCCTGGGTCCAGCTGTCGCGATCGAATGTATCGATCAGCCTCCCCGCCGACAGCACACCGATCCGGTCGCAGATCAGCATCAGCTCGCGCAAATCGCTGGAGACCACCACCAGCGCCTTGCCCTGGCGGGTCAATTCGCCGAGCAGGTTGTAGATATCGAACTTGGCGCCGACGTCGATGCCGCGGGTCGGCTCGTCGAACAGCAGCACCGAGCAATCGCGCTCCAGCCAACGGCCGATGACGACTTTCTGCTGATTACCGCCGGACAACTCGGACACCAACTGTGCCGGACCGGAACTGCGAATGCGCATGGCGTCGATCTGACGCTGGGCCAGGGCGTTCTCCTCATCGTTGTCGACCAAGCCAGCACTGGAGATGCCGGGCATGTTGCCCAAAGCGATGTTGGCGCCGATCGATTGGGTCAGCAAAAGGCCTTCGCCCTTGCGATCTTCGGTGATCAAGGCAATGCCGTGCCCGACCGCATCCACTGGCGAACGCACATTGATGACCTGCGCCGGCGCCCCCAGGGCAATCGTGCCGCTGTCGGCGATATCGGCCCCGAAGATCAGACGCAGCAATTCGGTACGCCCCGCACCGATCAAACCGGAAATGCCGAAAATCTCTCCGGCACGGACTTCGAACGACACGTCGCGAACCTTGTCGGAACGACTCAGGCCCTTGACCGTCAACATAGGGGCGCCGATCTTGCGCACCCCCATATCGATGTGTTCGCCGAGCTCGCGCCCGACCATCAGGGTGACCAGTTGCTCGCTGTTGTAGTTGGCCATTGGCTCGACGCAAACCAGATTGCCATCGCGCAGCACGGCAATGCGCTGTGCGACCCGCGCCAGCTCTTCGAGGCGGTGAGAGATGTAGATGATCGATACGCCGCGAGCTTGCAGGCGGGTGATCTGCTCGAACAACATTTCGACTTCGCGTGCAGTGAGCATCGCGGTCGGCTCGTCGAGAATCAGCACATGACAATCGCCAATCAGGTTGCGGGCGATCTCGACCATTTGCTGGTGGCCGATGCCCAGTTCGCCGACCAGGGTGTCCGGGTCAATGGCGTCGAGCCCGACCTGAGCCATGGCCTCGATCGCAGCCTTGCGCAATTGCTTGCGGCTGATCCAGCCACCTATGCTGGGCAGATTGTCGAGAAACAGGTTTTCCGCCACCGACAGGGTCGGCAGCAGATTGAGCTCCTGCATAACCATGCGGATACCCAGCGCTTCAGCCTGAGCCCGGCTACCCGGACGATAGTCCTGCCCCTGAAACTGCATCTGGCCGGTGGTCGGCGTGACCAGCCCGCCAATAATCTTCGAAAGCGTGCTTTTGCCTGCACCGTTTTCACCGGTCAACGCCAGCACTTCCCCGCGCATGAGTGTCAGGTCGATGCCGGCCAGGACCGGTTGGGCGTAGGTCTTGCCGATACCGCTGACCGAGAGGACAGCGTTCGGAGCGCAAACTGACATAAAAACTCTCCATGCGCTCGTCCGGCTGGACGAGCGCCGTTATGTCGCCAGAAGGCTACTTGGTGACCAGCTCTACCGGCGTTTCAATCACGCCATTGACGCCGCCGTCGACCTTTTCACCCTTGAGAATTTTCAGTGCAGTCTCGATACCGAACACCGCCTGTTTGGCCGCGAACTGGTCCGCGGTGGCCAGCACGCGACCGTCCTTGAGCATTGGCTGGATGGCATTGATGTTGTCGTAGCCGACCACTTGCACCTTGCCGGCCTTGCCCGCGGCGCGCACGGCAGACACCGCACCGACCGCCATGCTGTCGTTGCCGGCCAACAGGGCCTTGGTTTGCGGGTATTCACTGAGAATCGAGGCGGCCACCTTGTTGCCTTTGTCGATTTCCCAGTCACCGGATTGCAGGGACACGACCTTGATCTGTGCCGCCTCCATCGCATCCTTGAAGCCCGCGGTCCGCTGCTGGGCATTGGTGGTCGTGGACACACCTTCGATGATGCCGACTTCGTCACCGGCCTTCAGCTGTTTGGCCAGGTAATCGCCCACCAACCGCGCACCCTTGCGGTTGTCCGGGCCTACGAACGGCACATTGATGTTTTTGCTTTTGACGACGGCGGGGTCCAGCTGGTTGTCGATGTTGATCACGGTGATACCGGCATCTATGGCTTTCTTGATCACCGGGACCATGGCTTTGGAGTCTGCCGGCGCAATCACCAGTGCATTGACCTTGGCCAGGATCATCTGCTCGACGATGCGCGTCTGACCTGCGGTGTCGGTTTCATCCTTGATGCCGTTGGAGATGAGCTCGAATTCGCCGGAGTGATCTTTCTGGTAGGCCTTGGCGCCGTCTTCCATGGTCAGGAAGAACTCGTTGGCCAGGGATTTCATGACCAGCGCGACTTTCGGTTTTTCCGTGGTTTCAGCAAAGGCCGAAGAGACAGGCAGTGCAGCGGATGCGGCAGCCAAAATGGCGACAGCGAGAAGACGTCCAGCGAATGGCAGCTTCATGGGTTCACTCCGATCTTATGATTATTGTGAGCAACGCTTGCGCTGGCGTAAGCTTCACGACCCACTGCGATGAAAAGCCATCACTGGAGCCGCGCAAACGTTTGCGTGAAGCAAACTATGCGAACCCTGCCGGTATTTGTCAACGACCTGAAAAGTGCTTTCAGAGATGTTCAGCGAAAAACGGCATCCAGTTCACGCCGTGGTGTTGACCACCGATCCCGTGCCAGAACCCTTGGCCAGCTCTTTGATCAGGCTCGCGCTCACTTGCAGGATGGCGCCGTTGGTGTCGGCAACCTGCCCCTCAATGGCCGCTACTGCCGTGGTCTTGGCTTCCGGAGTCGGATAAGACGCCGCCTGGGCCTGCGCCAGTTGCTGCTGTTGCTCGCGCAATTGCTGTTGCAGCTCCTTCAGACGCTTGAGCAGGATCTTCACCGCAATGCTGGTGTTATCGCTGGTTTGCGATTCGGCCTGTGCGCCGGCACTTTCTTCCAGACCTACCGGGCCCGTTTTAACCTGGGTACCGTCGCCTTCCTTTGCACCCAGCGCTTGAGCAGCCGCATCCCCTGTCGCATCGCCTAAAGCACGAATGGTCGTCGCAGACTTTCCCCCAATGGTGATGCCCGCGGCATTTGGGAAGCCAATAGATAACGACATGTGAACTCCTGCAGAAAAAGACCCCTTGAAGGAGCATCGACCGACGCACGCGTTTCTTTAGTCGTTAACGACGATTAGAGGCGTTGAAATCTTAAACAGAACTGCAATCCGTTTCGGAGAGCCGAACGCGAAAGTTAAACATGTTCGGTAATCCGGACGCCAAGACCCAAAACCGCCTCCGGACACAAACAGCAATACCGTTACAAATCATTAAGTTAAGCGTTTTTTTCGATTCAGAGTGTTGCTGGTACAGATCCTGCTCTTCCCCTCGCACCCCAGCGTTCAGATTCGCCTGGGGGCGTATCTAGATGAACTTGCATCTGCACCGCCTCACAACTAGAAGAGAAAAATAATGACATCTGCACTCAAGACCTTTGTTCCGGGCGCCTTGGCCCTCCTCCTGCTTCTGCCCACCGCCCTTCAGGCCAAAGAAGCCGAAACCCAACAGAAACTGGCCAACGTGGTGATCCTGGCCACCGGCGGCACCATTGCCGGCGCAGGGGCCAGCTCCGCCAACAGCGCAACCTATCAAGCAGCGAAAGTCGGCATCGAACAGTTGATCGCTGGCGTTCCTGAGCTGAGCCAACTGGCTAACGTTCRCGGCGAACAGGTCATGCAGATCGCCTCCGAAAGCATTACCAACGAAAACCTGCTGCAACTGGGTCGCCGCGTGGCTGAACTGGCCGACAGCAAAGACGTCGATGGCATCGTGATCACCCACGGCACCGACACCCTGGAAGAAACCGCGTACTTCCTGAACCTGGTGGAAAAAACCGAGAAGCCGATCATTGTCGTGGGCTCGATGCGCCCGGGCACCGCGATGTCCGCCGATGGCATGCTGAACCTGTACAACGCGGTAGCCGTGGCCGGCAGCAAAGACGCGCGGGGCAAAGGCGTGCTGGTGACCATGAACGATGAAATCCAGTCGGGTCGCGACGTCAGCAAGATGATCAATATCAAGACCGAAGCGTTTAAAAGCGCCTGGGGTCCGCTGGGCATGGTAGTAGAAGGCAAATCCTACTGGTTCCGCTTGCCAGCCAAGCGCCACACCATGGATTCCGAGTTCGACATCAAGACCATCAAGAGCCTGCCTGACGTCGAGATCGCCTATTCCTACGGCAACGTCAGCGATACCGCTTACAAGGCCCTGGCTCAATCCGGCGCCAAAGCCATCATCCACGCCGGCACCGGCAATGGCTCGGTATCGTCGCGGGTAGTTCCATCCCTGCAAGCCTTGCGCAAGGACGGCGTGCAGATCATTCGCTCCTCCCATGTCAACGCCGGTGGCTTTGTATTGCGCAACGCCGAACAGCCTGACGATAAATACGACTGGGTCGTGGCCCACGACCTGAACCCGCAAAAGGCCCGTATCCTGGCGATGGTCGCGCTGACCAAGACCAACGACAGCAAAGAGCTGCAGCGGATGTTCTGGGAATACTGATTTGCCCTCGCCCGACCGATCCGGTCGGGCACCCCATGCGCCATTCGCCAGCCTTGGCGAGTGGCTGCCGCTGGATCTGACAAAAAAACTCCCTTCGCCTTATGCCAAACGGAACAAATCGCTGTCAGACGATTTTCTTGATTTTTAAGCAGTTGCGAAATGGCCTACAGTTAAATACTGTATGCACGTACAGCTTAATAAGGATAATTCCGTGGACACCACCTCCTCCTCTCCTGACACCTATGTACGCATGGGCCTGCGCGTTCAGAAAATCATCAACTCTCCCACCGCACAAAAGGCCAGGGCAGCACTGATCTTCCGCCTTCCTGACGAGCCGGTGGATGAATGGGAACGCTTGCTGGAAGAAATCGACGAAAACGACAACGTCACCCTCGCCTATCGCGACGATGGCGGCGTGCAGATTTTCTGGGTTTTGCCGAAGGAAGACTGAGTCGATGAGTGCCCGCTGGTTTGCTTTGCTGTTCCTGTTTTTTGTCATGGGCGCGCAAGCCGACGCCCCGCGCACCTTCACCGAAGCGAAAAAGGTGGCGTGGAAGCTCTACGCGCCCCAATCCACCGAGTTTTACTGTGGCTGCAAGTACACCGGCAACCGGGTGAACCTTGCCGCCTGCGGTTACGTGCCACGTAAAAATGCCAAACGCGCATCCCGCATCGAATGGGAGCATATCGTTCCTGCCTGGCAGATCGGCCATCAACGCCAGTGCTGGCAAGAAGGTGGCCGCAAGAACTGCACCCGCTACGACCCGGTTTACCAAAAGGCCGAGTCCGATCTGCACAACCTGGTGCCCAGCATTGGCGAGGTCAATGGCGATCGCAGCAACTTCAGCTTCGGCTGGCTGCCCGAGCAGTCGGGGCAATATGGTTCCTGCCTGACCCAGGTCGACTTCAAGGCCAGGAAAGTCATGCCCCGCCCGTCCATCCGCGGCATGATCGCCCGAACGTACTTCTACATGAGCAAGCAGTATGGTTTACGTCTGTCGAAACGGGATCGGCAACTGTACGAAGCGTGGGACAAAACCTATCCGGTTCAGGCCTGGGAACGGCAACGCAACCAGAGCGTGGCGTGTGTCATGGGGCGCGGCAACGAGTTCGTCGGCCCGGTAAACATGAAGGCCTGCGGTTGAATCCAGGCGACACCTGAAACAAAAAAGGCCTCGGGACTAACCACCCGAGGCCTTTTTTGTTTCTTCAACGTCTGCGCTACTGAATGTTATTGAGCGGCCGGACGCTCAAGCACCAGCAATTCGATGTTCTGTTTCTTCGCGCGAGTGAGCGCGGCACGGACTTCATCCTGTTTGGCTTCGGCCTCGGCTTTCGAATTGAACGGCCCCATCAGGATTCGTGTATTGCCATTTTCCTTGACGACGCTGGACATGAAGCTGTGCTCGATCAGCCAGCCACTCAAATCGCTGACCGCCTGAGGGGTTTCACCTCGCACTTCAAGATCCCATTGCGGGCCGGACACCGCCGCGGGTACGGCAGCCATGGCCGGTTCAGGCTTCGGCGCATCCACACTACTGCCCTCGCCACATCCCGCCAGCGCCAATATCGCGATTACCAAAACCATTTTGCGCACGGCGTTTCCCTCTAAATCCATAAAGCAGGGATTTTAACATCCATGAATACTTCGCGAGTGCCGTAAAATGGGCTCAAAACAACGAGAATGATGGTTGCGGCCTCTGTATAGTTACGCCTTGGGAATTAATGCCGCATCTGCACGTCAGAAAGAGGCACCCAAACCGCGAGACTTCGCACTAATCTATACGTACCACCGACCTCTGCACTGTCCGAATCAGGTGCCCCACAAAGCAATCAAGGAGAAGACCATGCTGATACTCACCCGCAAAGTCGGTGAAAGCATAAACATTGGTGATGACATTACGATCACCATCCTGGGCGTAAGCGGCCAGCAAGTCAGGATCGGCATCAACGCCCCGAAGGACGTTGCAGTGCATCGTGAAGAAATTTATCAGCGCATTCAGGCTGGCCTGACCGCCCCGGAAAAGCCGCAACCCTGAATCCTGTTGCAGTCAGTAGCCAGCCCGTTCAGTCCGGAATCACGGCTGGCTAAAGATTCGGCATTGCATCGCTTCCGCCTGCTTTCCACACAAGCCTCCAGGGTTCGATACTAGCGACAAGCTCAACGCTCTGGCTGTCAGACATTTCTGGTTCACCCCACGGAAGTACGCGTTAGCTGCGTGATCAACCAAACATCACGCCACGCGCCATACCAGTCGCCGCCACCACCATCAGCAGCACCAGCAGCGCCTCGACATGACTGATCCGCGCAAATAGCTTCGCGCGGCCTGTATCGATCGCCACTTTACGGGCAAGCGCTATCCGCCATTTGATCAGCGTCACCATTGGCGCAATCTCCAGCAGCAAGATCAGGACGAACAGCGTCATCTTCAGATGAAACAGCGGCTGATGCAGGTAATAGTCCGTGCCTTTCTCGTACCCGCCAAAGGCTCGCATCCCCCCGCTGACCAGCAAAACGACAGCTGAAATACCCCAGATATTGTCCGCCATCAGAACACTGCGCACTTGCGCGGCCCCATCGGCCAAACGCCGAAAAGCTGTGCCTCGAACCAACACCGCCCAAAATCCCAAGGCAAATGCCAAAAGATGAACCGCCGCTAGAAACCAGTGAGTCAGCATCGAGAAACTCCTGCCAGGTCGAAGTTGTATGAGCCTGTCAGTAGTAGCCCATGAAATGGCTGCTTGCACGGCATCTGCGGACATTGTCCGGAACACAAATGACAGACCGACTAGACTCCATTGCGCTGGTATTGAGTGTCCGTGACAGTACCGGCCCCAACGACAACTCACTCTCACCGCATTGAACTGAGTAAACAAAATCATGTGTGAATCATGTGATTCAAGCTCTGCTTCAAACACAACAGGCCGTCGTCGTTTTCTTCAACTTGCCGGATTGGGCGCAGGCGCCCTGCTGCTGACCGGCACACTGCCCGGCAAGCTCATCCAGGCAGCCGAAAAAGCGTCAGCCCCACCCAAACCTCAAAACGTAATCAGTCCCGATATGGCGCTGAAAAGACTGATGGAGGGCAATGAACGATATGTAAGCGGTACTTCCACTACACACGATTTCAAGGCTGAGCGAGAGGCCCTGGTGTCCGGTCAAAATCCGTTCGTGGCAGTACTGAGCTGCTCCGACTCGCGGATCGCCCCGGAATATGCGTTTGATACCGCGCGAGGCGATCTTTTCTCCATCCGCGTCGCGGGCAACTTCGTGACCCCGGAAGGCCTGGCCAGTCTTGAATACGGGGTTGCCGTACTGGGCGCACCGCTGATTCTCGTACTCGGTCATGAGAGCTGTGGCGCCATCGAGGCAGGCATCAAGGCCGTCAAGGATCAGACGATTTTCCCCGGCCATATCCCGAAACTGACTGACGCACTCAAGTCGGCAATCGAGACAGTGCTGAAGCAACCCGGGAGCTTGATGGAAAACGCCACCGCGCAAAACGTCAAAAACTCTGTCAACAGCCTGAAACAGGCCTCGCCATTGCTGACAGATGCGCAGAGCAAGGGCAAGTTGAAGATAGTGGGAGGCATTTATCGCCTGGCAAGCGGCAAGGTAGAGTTGATCGTTTGAACCGCAACACGCACATCGCCTGCATCGGAGCACAACCCCGCATGCAAAGAGCCCAGCGCGATGGCTGGGCTCTGTTTATTTTCGATTTTCCATCATTTTGTCGGCGAGGGCTTTAGCCCTCTCGATCAACAGGTTCTGCCTGTCTTCGTGCGTAGCACCGCCCACAATCGGGGCAGTCAGATTGCTTTCCGCAATCAATGCAGTGCAGAAGTATTGATCCCAAACAGCCTTGTCCACAGATGCCTGCTTGCTGATTTGATCGACGTTCATAGGCGGCTCCTTTCGATGAGGCAGCCCCACCAGTTTACGCCTGAATGGCAAAGAATCCGGACTATCATCCACAGTGGCCCGCCATTCGTCGCCTACGAAAACACAACGAAGAACTCACCCACATCCGCGGCTTGAGGATTGCTAAGATCGCGCGTAGCAGCGGCCGGAACAACATGATTCTGACGCAGTAGCCATTCAACCAATGCTTAAGGACTCCAGCGATACGCTTGGCCAGTCACCAGGAGATGTAACGTGTCAACGCTCAACGAAATCGCAATGAACCACGCAAGAATGGCTAGGGAAAAGGCAGCAGAATCGACCGAACCGAGCGAGCGGCAGCTCCAGATTGTAGGAAGCATCGAGGTACCGTCCATTGAAGTACAGCAGAACATCCCACTGCACCTGATCGCGGGAGTGCAGGAGGGACATCTTGCCCATGCGACGGGTTTCGCGCTCTGACCTTTTATGAGGCAGGCGACACCCGGATCGATGTATCCGGCAACAGCTGCGCAGCGATCGGCATGCGGACGTATGCGTGGGGAGCCACCAGAGAACCAAATACCGGGACGTGCCTGCTCGAGATGCAGGCGTCTTCGCAAATCATGGCAAGGTCTGCTCTTGCTGGATGTATTGCAACCCGAGAAGCCTCGGTGAGCTCACCATGCAGGAGCTGCGAGCTGACCTTCCCATTCAAGAGTGACAGCAGAACCCGGCCGCCACGCCGCTTATTGATTGATAGCTAAAAGCTACTTCACGACATACCTCGTGCCGTGTGGATCGTTGAGTTTTGCCTGCAATATCCCCCACTCGCGCTGAATGATCGAGTAAGGAATAAAGATGCTGATCCTCTCAGCCTCCTTTACGCCGGAGTGAGTGCTCACATCGTTCAGAGTGGTTGAGTAGAAACCGATATTGATGCCGACAATACAGCCGTCACTGGTGAGGACCGGCCCACCCGACATGCCCTTGACCAGCGGGGCATCATGGATGGCATAGAGATCACCGCTGTGTTCGTCGGCATTGACGAAAGGCGTTTGATACACCTTGCCTTTCCCGGTAGTGGTCATGAGGTAAGGACTCGTCCCAACGGCAGTGATGCTCTCGCCCACACGCGGTGCGCGCCATGATGGGTAGCGGCCGCTGGCCTTGTGCTGGATGAAGACGAGATCGCAGCCTGTACTGCAGCTGTACTTCACGTTGGGGATGAACGGAGTGTGGCGGGTGGTTACCGCATAGTCATCGTTCCATTGCACGGCCGAGGCCACGTATAGATACGGTGCGGGAAACCCCGAGTGGACTAAAAAGTATGAATCATTGGCAGGACCCGAAAAGTCGGGTTTTACGATGCCGTTGCATCCTGCAGTTACAGCTCCAATTAAAAAGTAGGCCATGATCTTGATCATGATATATCACCGACTTAATTGGGAGAATGCGACTGTTTTTTGTTGTCATTATTTTGGCTTTTGTCGGATTGCAGTACTCCTCGCCGCTTGCTCTAGTTGGACGTTTTCTTACTTATGGCTGAGATTGTAATGACGCGTATGAATAAATCGTGCTAAGGCCAATCGCTTTTCGATCAACTTCAAAGTTCAAATATTTGGCGCCTGAAAATTGTTAAAGACGAGAGAAAAAACCAGGCGTTGCTATCGACGCCTTCGTTAATGGCACCAACGATCATGGAAAGCGGTGCCTACCTGAATCAATCGCTATGCCCGTCACCCACAAGAGCGACAAGTGCAAGCGGTCGCGGTCGCGGTCGCGGTCGCAAGCGCAAGAAGATTTACATCGGGCACCTATACAACAGGCAATTCGCCAATAGCAAACCCGGACCGTTTCAATATCGACGGAACGGGTTTTAGCGGTAGTACCAAGTCAACTAACCTTTCTAAAGAGCAGTCATCCATAGCCGGCAATCCAGACACTACCGGAGTTAAAGGCATGGTTATTCCTCACTGTTTTATTGATACGTCCAGGCACCAGGATATTAAGCCGTCACTGACAGGGTTAATGGTAAAAACACTGGAGCCTGGCTGCATGCGCTGTTATGTAGTGGGCACTACGAACATCACGATTGAATATCGGGTGGTAACACCGGCTATAGGGGGGATCATGAGTATCACCGTACAAACGACGGCGCAGTAACGCGAGGCAAGAGGCTTAGGCCTCCTGCTTTTAGCAGACCAGGAAAAATCTCATAAAATTTCAAACAACGAAAAAGGGCCCACCTTTCGGTGAGCCCTTCTAGACCGCCCAGCAGAGCGGATTTTGTTTGGTAGGCGCGATTGGACTCGAACCAACGACCCCCACCATGTCAAGGTGGTGCTCTAACCAACTGAGCTACGTGCCTGCTGTGAGGCGGCATTCTACGGAATTCCGGAGGGGTGTCAACACCTTTTTTCGAGCTAACCCTATGAATATGCAAAATATTTAATTTTGCCGGTGCAAAGAAGATTTTCCGGGTGGCTGGCGGGCGTTTTTCAACTCGGGTACGATCGGCGCACTCGTAAAATATATTAAACAGAGGCTGCCGGATGGCTAACACTCCCTACCCCGAGTCCTACTACGCCGCATCGGCCAATGCGGTTCCGCCGCGCCCGGCGTTGCAGGATGATGTCGAGACCGATGTCTGTGTGATTGGCGCCGGTTATACGGGGTTGTCCTCTGCCCTGTTTCTGCTGGAGAGCGGCTTCAAGGTCACGGTGCTCGAAGCCGCCAAGGTGGGTTTCGGGGCGTCCGGGCGTAATGGTGGGCAGATCGTTAACAGCTATAGCCGCGATATCGATGTCATCGAGCGCACGGTCGGTCCCAAGCAGGCCCAGTTGCTGGGGCAGATGGCGTTCGAGGGTGGGCGAATCATTCGTGAGCGCGTCGCCAAATACAGCATTCAGTGCGACTTGAAAGACGGTGGCGTGTTCGCCGCGATGACCGCCAGGCAAATGGGGCACCTCGAATCCCAGAAGCGCCTGTGGGAGCGTTTCGGGCACACCCAGCTTGAGTTGATGGATCAACGTCGCATCCGCGAGGTGGTTGCTTGCGATCAGTACGTCGGCGGGATGCTCGACATGAGTGGCGGCCACATCCATCCGCTTAACCTGGCACTGGGTGAAGCGGCGGCGGTCGAGTCCCTGGGCGGCACGATTTACGAGCAGTCGCCCGCGGTGCGCATCGTGCGCGGCGCGAATCCGGTGGTGCACACGCCGCAAGGCAAGGTCCGGGCTAAATTCATCATCGTCGCCGGCAACGCTTATCTGGGCAATCTGGTGCCGGAACTGGCCGCCAAATCGATGCCTTGCGGCACTCAAGTGATTACCACCGAGCCACTGGGCGAAGAACTGGCGAGGACCCTGCTGCCTCAGGACTACTGCGTTGAAGATTGCAATTACTTGCTCGACTACTACCGCCTCAGCGGCGACAAGCGCCTGATCTTCGGTGGCGGCGTGGTGTACGGCGCTCGGGATCCGGCGAACATCGAAGCGATCATTCGACCGAAGATGCTCAAGGCATTCCCGCAGCTCAAGGACGTGAAGATCGATTACGCGTGGACGGGCAACTTCCTGCTGACCCTGTCGCGCCTGCCCCAGGTCGGACGCTTGGGCGGCAACATCTACTACTCCCAGGGCTGCAGCGGCCATGGCGTGACCTACACGCACCTGGCGGGCAAGGTACTGGCCGAAGCGCTGCGCGGCCAGGCCGAGCGTTTCGATGCCTTTGCCGACCTGCCCCACTACCCGTTCCCCGGCGGACAAATGCTGCGCACACCGTTTGCGGCATTGGGTGCGTGGTATTACGGATTGCGGGACAGGTTCGGATACTAAGCGACACGCAATACATTGTGGGAGCGATCTTGCTCCGGGCGGCGATCCGACGATGGCGGACTGGCAGGCGACATCCCTGTTGAATGTGCCGGCCTCATCGCGAGCAAGCTCGCTCCCACAATGATTGTTGGATATTCGCAGATGTTGCGTACACCCGCTCCCACAGGGGTTTTGGGTTAGAGCCGATCCCGAGGGATACCGCTGCGAATCCGCAGGATGTCCGCCAGCACTGCCAGGGCGATCTCCGCCGGCGTCTTGCTGCCCAGGTTCAGCCCGATGGGCGCATGAATCCGCGCCAACTCGGCATCTCCCAGACCACCAATTCGCCGCAACCGCTCGAAGCGCTTTTGCGAGGTCTGCAGGGAGCCCATCACACCGATGTAGAACGCCTCGGTGCGAACAGCCTCCATCATCGCCAGGTCATCGATACGTGGATCGTGGGTCAACGCCACCACCGCCGTGTCGCTGTGACAGCCGCCGTCAGCGATGAACATCGACGGCAGTTGACGGCGAATCTCCACGTTTTCCAGCACGACGCCTTCCAGCACTTCGTCCCGCGGATCACACAGAATCACCTCGAAGCCCAGGCCCACGGCAAACTCCGCACAGGCCTGGGCGACACTGGAATACCCCGCCAACAGCAAGCGCTGGGCCGCGCCGACGCGCACGCGCACCCGGTCGATTTCACGCTCGATACGCATACCCTGCTCACGATCATCGAACAGGCTGCACGCACCGCTTTGCAGATCCACTTCGCGGATCAACCGACGCCGGCCCAACAGCGCCGACTCCAGCTCGCACAGATGCGCCTGCACGTCACATTCGGCATCCAGCTTCTCGACCAGCACATCCAGCACCCCGCCACACGGCAGGCTGACGCGCGAGCGTGGGTCGTTGTCTTCGCCGTAACGAACAACGCTGACCGGCTGCAGAAACGCGCCCTCGGCGACTCGCTCGAGAAAGTCCTCCTCGACACAACCACCGGACAGCGAGCCAATCCAGTGCCCCTGCGTGTTCACCGCCAGCAGCGAACCCGGTGCGCGCGGTGCCGAGCCATAAGTGGCCAGCACCGTACACAGCCAGATGCGCTGACCGGCCGCCGACCACTCCAGCGCCCGGCGTATCACTTGCAGATCGAGATGCTGCATATCAGTGGGCCTTGTGCTCGAGCGGCGCATCGGCCCGCAGCTTCTGCACGTCGTTCACCGCCAGATCATTCGGCTGACCGCCCCAGCCCTGACGCAGGTAGTTCAGCAGATCCGTGAGTTGCTCGTCGCTCAATTTCCCGGCGAACCCTGGCATCGGTTGCATGTGTTCGAAACCGGAGAACTTCTGCTCACCGATACCGTCGTCGATCACCCGCACCAGGTTGCGCGGATCTTCCAGGCGCAACGTGGTGTTGCCGCGCATGGCCACGGCGATGTGCGGCTTGCCCTCACCACCCGGCGCGTGACAACCGGCGCAGACATTCAAATATTCCTGACGGCCGCGCTGGGCGCTCGGGCTCAGCTTGTCCAACGGCACTTCGGTGAGCATTCTCGCCGCCGGCGGCTGATCGCCGAGCAGGAAAGTCGCCATCGCCGCCAGATCCGGATCGCTGAGGCCCTGGGTGCTGTTGTGGAACACCGGGAACATCTCATTGAACATCGTGCCCTGGGCGCTCATACCGTGCTTGAGGAACGAGCTCAGGTCCTGATGATTCCAGCCACGGGCCGCCAGGTCAGTGGCCAGCAGGCTCGGCGCCAGATAACCATTGAGAATGCCACCGGTCATGCGCCTGTCCTGCTGCATCGCGCCCGGCAAGCCGCGTGGGGTGTGGCATTCACCACAGTGACCCAGCACGTCGACCATGTACTGGCCACGCTTCCAGGCTTCGCTCTTGCCTTCGGCAGGCTCCAGCTTCACGTCCTTGCCGTACATCATGTTCCAGCCCATCAGGCCCAGGCGCACATTGAACGGGAAGCTCAGGCTGGTGACCGGCGCGGCGCGCTCGATCGGTTCGACGGTTTTCAGGTAGGCATGAATCGCGTCGGAATCTGCGCGCGGCATCAGGTGATACGAAGTGTACGGCATCGCCGGATACAGGTTGGCGCCATCACGGCGCTTGCCTGCGGTCAGCGCGGCGAAGAACTCGTCATCGTTGTACAAGCCGATGCCGTGCTCTTTGCTCGGGGTGATGTTGGTCCCGTAGATCGTACCGAACGGCGACACGATCGGCAGGCCGCCCGCATAGGGTGCGCCACCCGGTGCGGTGTGGCAGGCCATGCAGTCGGCGGCGCGGGCGAGGTATTCGCCTTGCTTGACCTGCGCATCATCCGCGTGAGCCACCACCACAGGCGCAGCCAGACCTACCGCCAATGCCAGGCGGCCAAGTAGAAGCTTCATGCTTAACCCTCCTTGACCAGGCCGAGATCGGTCAGCACGTTGCGGGTGGCGCTGTAGTAGCGCACGTACCCGGTGCAACGGCAGATGTGATGACCGAGGCTGTCCTCGATGACTTTTTCCAGCTGGCTTTTGACGATGGGCTGACGCTGCAGCTTTTCCACCAGCACGGTCGCGGCATTCACGAAGCCCGGCGCGCAGTAGCTGCACTGGAAGGCGAATTCGTCGACGAAGCGCTGCTGGATCGGGTTCAGCTCGGTGACCTTGCCCTGCTCGTCGCGGGTCGCATGGCCTTCGATGGTCCGCACTTTCTTGCCTTCGAAATAGTGTGCGCCAGTGATGCAGGTGCGCACTTCTTCGCTGGTGCCGTCGGGGTTGTCGACGATCACCACGCAGGCGTGGCAGATGCCCTGGCCGCAGCCCAGGCGCGAACCGGTGAGGTTCTTGTATTCGTGCAGGTAGTCGATCATCGGCAGGTCATCAGGGATGTCCACCGGGCCGACGGATTGACCGTTGAGGGTCAGTTGAAGCGGACGGTTAGCCATTGAGGGCCTCCTTGATGCGTGCAGAAGTGATAGGCAGGTCGCGGACACGTTTACCGATGGCATGGGCCACGGCGTTGCCGATGGCGCCGACCACCGGGATCATCACCACCTCGGCGATGCCCTTGGACGGGTCGCTCGGCGAGAGTGGCGGCAGGATGTCCGCCGTCTGTTTCCACACCGCGACGTGACGCGCCATCGGCAGGCGGTAACGGTTGAAGTTCCAGTCACCCTCCCCCGGACCACCTTCGTACAACGGCATTTCCTCCATCAGCGCGTGGCCGATGCCCATGGCGATCCCGCCTTCGAGCTGGCCCCTGACCAGTTCTTCCACCAGCACCCGACCGCACTCGACCCACGAGTGGTGGTTGAGCACCGACACTTCGTTCGAACCCTTGTTGACCTTCACTTCCACCAGCGTCGCCACCGGGCTGTAGTAAGTCACCGCCGCGTTGTTCAACTGGGTTGCCGGGTAGGCGATGTTCTGCCGATCCAGCAGATGGAAACCGGCGCTGTTCATCTGCGCCTTCTTCGCCTTCGGTGCACCGTCGCCGTACTTCACGGCCAGGCCATCGAGCGGCAAGCGCTCACGTACGCCGTCGATGCTGAACTCGGCCTCGGCCCAGCTCCAGCGGTTGAAACCGTGCACGGTGGCGCCGCTTACCAGGCCACGCTCGTGAACACGTTTGGCGAGCATGGCGAATGGCAGTGGCTCCATGCCGTTGGCCGTGAGCTTGCCGTCGACCCAATGGGCGTCTTCGCGGCGCACCACGTAAGGGTTGGCCTGACCGCCGTAAGGGCCTTGTCGCCAAATCTCCCGCGCCGCCGGCCACAGGCCGTGGTTGAACAGCACGCGCGCCGCTTCACGAGTGGCGTGGCTGAAGTAGTACGCCGAGTTGGTGGCCGACGAAGCCGAAGCGACCTTGCCGACCCAGCGTGGATTGCGCAGGAAGTTGTCCTGCTCGGCCTGGCTCATGATGTACGGGTTGCCGCCACTGATCAGCTGCAACTCTTTCCATTCGGTTTCGCCGGTCTTCACTTCGTGCGCAGGGAGACCAAGGAAGTCGGCCACGACCATGGCCTGGGAGGTGGACATGCCGGTGCCGATTTCGATACCGATGTGGCGCAGGCTGATGCGACCTTCGGCAGTGAATTCGATGCTGGCCATCGGCGCTTCGGAACCGGTACCGAAGTCTTTCTGGCAGATGGCAAAACCCACGCCGTACCAGTTGTCCGGATCGGCGGCTTCGCGTTGTTTCTTGATCGCGTCGCGGTTTTTCCAGGTGTCGTGGACGGCCGCCTTGTCGAGAATCTCGTGCAGGCGCAAGGCACCTGCCGGGATCGCGCCCTGGGTGTTTTTCATGCCCGAGCGCAATGCGTTCTTGCGGCGCAGCTCAATGGCATCGACACCGAGGCGACCGGCGATTTCATCGACCATCATCTCGGTCGCCGCCATGCTTTGCAGGGTGCCATAGCCACGCATCGACCCGGCTTCAACGGCGCGGGAGTGATAGGCCGTGACCTGCAGATCGTTCTGCGGCATGTAGTAGATCGACTGTGCCGCCGTTGCGCCCACCGCCGCCACTGACGGGCTGTAGTTGATCCGCCCGCCACCGTCGACGCTCATCTCGGAGCGGAAAATCTTGAAGCTGTGGTCGGTCTTGTCCACCGCCAATTGATAGCGAATGTCGAACGGGTGCCGCTTGATGCCGCTCTGGAACTGCTCGTAGCGGTCGTTGGCCAGGCGCACCGGTACACCGGCGCCGTACAACGCTGCTAGAGCTGCGTAGTAGACGAAAATGTTGTGGTCTTTGGAGCCGTAACCGACGGTATAACCCGGGTGCATGTTCAGGTTGGCCAGGCCGAAACGCGACGGCGCGATCATCTTCGCGGTCTCGGTCGCGGCTTCCAGCGGGCATTGGGTAGCGACGACGAAATGCAGGGTCTTGGTGACCGGGTCGTACCAGCCGTTGCCGTTGTCCGGCTCCAGGGCGGCCGGCTCGATCGACGGGGTCTTGTAGCGTTCGTCGAACACCAGCCAGTTGTCCGGCGGCGTATCGATCTGCTGCTTCATACGGTCGGCGTAGAACAACCCGCGCTCGGTCAGGTTGCCGTGCAGGTTCGGCTGGGAGTTCCACACCGGACGCCGGTTTTTCAGCATCGGGAACAGGRTCGAGTCCTTGAGGCTGGCGAACTCGTCTTCGTCGGCCGAGGTCGCACCGCCGACGCGCACGTAGCGGAAGCTTCCGTAGGGATCGCCTTCGTAGAACGGTACCTGGGCACCGTAACGAATCGCCTTGTCATTGAACTTGAGTTGGTTCTTGGCCTGACGGAAGCGCTCGAAGTCGTTCCAGATCAGGATCGCTACAGGGTGCCCGATGAACATCGGCACCTTGCCGGCCGGCAACAGCGGATCGGGCGCGTGCTCCTCAGGGAACACGATACCGTCCTTGACCAGGTCTTCGGCGGTGACGATGCGGTCCGGTTGCAAATCGGCACCGAGCCAGGACAGGTCGATGCCTGCAAAGATGTGGTCCGCCTTGATGGTTTTCAGCAGCATGGCGTGGCCCTGCTGCTGCGGCCAGCCCGGCATGTCCTTGGCGCGGATGTCGCGGGCAAAGACTTTGCTGCCGCAGACCTTGGACAAGGCATCGTTACGGGCGCGCGCCTTGCCGTTGTTGCCGAGCCACTGCTCGGACGGCACGGTCACGCTGTTTTCCATCAAGGCGGCCAGCGCCTGGCTGCTCAATGGCGTGAGCGTCACGCTCACGCCCGCTACCAGCCCGCCCTGAAGGAACGAGCGCCGGGATATATCACGGTTGGACATGGATCATCCTCTGGGCGGTCATGGGGTCCGCCCTTCTGGTTATGCTCTGGAAATCTCGAGTCTTGCAGAAGCCCTTTTCGACGATGCAAAGGGCTGTGTTGACAGTGCAAAGCTGACCGAAAGGTTAAGTTTATAGACTTATGACCTTACGGAAAACCAAAAACTGACCGACAAATCAAAAAAATGCGACTATTCAACGCAGCACGTTAACAGTAGCCATGAATCTCGGTAGCGCGAGGTCAGAGGCGCCGCTGAACGACGGCGTCGTCAGCTCCAATCGGCCACTCATGCAAAGGGGCATGCAGAAAGGTCCGTTTGGAAAAAGGCGAGAGGAGAAAAACCTGAATTTCAGACACAAAAAACCCCGGTCTTTCGACCAGGGTCTTTGCTATCGACTCGAAGTAAACCAACGGCTTTCTTCGTAGCTCCAAGGCGTTCAGTTGGCCTTGGGGCAGATATGGCGCAGCGGACGGGACTCGAACCCGCGACCCCCGGCGTGACAGGCCGGTATTCTAACCGACTGAACTACCGCTGCGTATCGCTTTGGACTTGCGCCCAAGTAACTCGTCTGATTGAAAACTCAGTAGCTTTTCAATCTCGAGCCAGGCATGCCCGACTCGGAAAATATGGCGCAGCGGACGGGACTCGAACCCGCGACCCCCGGCGTGACAGGCCGGTATTCTAACCGACTGAACTACCGCTGC
>NZ_JBFUID010000031.1:0-71821 GCF_056402055.1 Pseudomonas sp. P4_C4
AGTCGGATCGCCGCACCGCAGCTCCTACAAGGGAGCGTGCCCACGTTTTTTTGGTTCTTCCCGGGATTGCGTGAAGAACCTGAAGTTTTACGTCTGGGAAATGCGTAGCTTTGCTACCCGTTACTCGTGTACACGATCAAGCGCTCGCCGCACCTGATTCAACAGGTGATCGACATCCTCGGCAGTGGTGGCGAACGAGGTGACAAAGCGAACGATGTTGGGTCCCCAGCGATCATGGTAGAAGCCGAACCCGGCCTTGAGCAGTGCTTCGATGATTGCCGAGTCCAGACGACAGAACAGGATGTTCGCCTCAGTGCCACCGAGCATTTCAACGCCGCTCAGGCCGGCAAGTCCCTGCGCCAGGCGCTGGGCCGCAGCGTTGGCCTGGCGTGCATTGCGCAGCCAGAGGTCGTCGGTCAGGTACGCGTCGATTTGCGCCGAAAGGAAACGCATCTTGGAAAAGAGATGGCCTGCGCGCTTGCGCCGGTAATTCATTTCGGCTGCGAGCGAGGTGTTGAACAGGACGATGGCTTCCGCCGCCAGTGCACCATTCTTCGTGGCTCCAAACGACAGGGCATCCACGCCTGCCTTCCACGTCATCTCGGCCGGGGAGCAACCAAGCGACACCAGGGCGTTGGCAAATCGCGAGCCATCCATATGCATTCCAAGGGAAGATGACTTGCAGACGTCACCGATGGCTGCGATTTCGTCCAGGGTGTAGATGCTGCCGACTTCGGTGGCCTGAGTGATGCTGACGCAGGCGGGCTGGGTCGTGTGTACATCGCCGACTTTTTCGCGAGTCCGCTCGCGCAGTCGGACGATGTCCAGCTTGGCCGCCGGGCCGTCGACGGTCATCAGCTTCGCACCGTTGGAAAAGAACTCCGGCGCGCCGCATTCATCGTTGTTGATATGACTGGCCGGGTGGCAATAGATGTTGCCCCAGGGCGGCGTCATGGTGCTCAGGCACAAGCCGTTGGCGGCGGTGCCGGTGGGCACCAGAAAGACCTCCACGTCACGCTCGAAGATCTCGCAGAACTTGCGCTGGACCTGCGCCGTCAACGCGTCTGTTCCATAGGGGCTCGCCTGGCCCGTGCTGTGTTTCACGATGGCTTGTGCCACCTCCGGCGATGCGCCAGCGATGTTGTCACTTGAAAACCCCAGCGCGGGCGGTCTGTTTGTCTCACCGTTCATCATCCAGTTCTCGGCTGCGCAGGCGAAGGTGTTTCGCCCGTATTGGCGCATCCTATGGAGAGGGAAGGTTGTCGCGCTTGTAAAAAATTGACGGCCGCCTGATGGCCGACGCCCTATGTCCTGTAGCGCGAGGGTGCGACGCCGAATGCCTGTCGAAAGGCGCGGTTGAAATGGCTTTGATCGTAAAAGCCGACAGCGTGGGCGACCTCGATGATCGGTTGCCCGCTGCGCGATAGCAGGCCACAAGCCCGTTCAAGACGCAGGCGAAGCAGCCATGCGTGCGGCGTCATGCCAATGGTCCGCTTGAACTGTTTAAGGAACGGGAACCGGCCCAACCCGCACAGGCCAGCGAGATCATCGAGGGTGATTCGCTGATCGATGTGGCTGAAACAATAGTCCCTGACGCGAGACCATTGCAGGGGAGATAGTGTGCCCGTAATCGTTTCGGGCCTGGTCGCCCGTGACTGGCTCAACAGGTGTTCAAGGAGGGTGATCCATTGCGTCTGTACCGCCAGGCTACCTGGCCCAACGGCCTGCTGCATCGCGTCATGCAACCCGCGCAGGTTACCGGCAAGCCCTGCGTCTTCCAGCAACACACCGGTCAATTCAAGTTCTCTCGGTTGACCGCTGATCTCCTCGGTCAGACTCGCGACCAGCGCCTGGGACAGACGGAATGTCTTGAGCGTATAAGCGTCGCCGCCCTCGGGCACACCATCGTGGATTTCACCCGGCGGCATCAGGGCAATCCTTCCCGGACCTAAAAGATACGACTCGCCTTTGGATCGATGACGCTGGATGCCTTCGGTGACCAAACCAACGTGGAAATCGAGGTGGTAATGGCGATCGAAACCGGTGTCCACAAAGCGAGCGGACCCCAGCACCAAGCCTGGTACGTCGGATACGTGATGGTACTTGGCATGCTCAGTCATGAAACCCGTTAACAATCGGCGAGGAGGGCGGGGACTACGAAGTCTAGGGCCACCAGCGGAATAGATCCATGGGCATCGACTGCCGCTCGCTACGGGTGCACCTCTGGTGCGTCCGAGGCATTCAACTTCTCGATCACCAGGTCGATGAAGGCCGATACCGCAAGCGGCAACTGTCGTCGGCTTGGATACAGCACGTTCAGGCCATAGCCTTTGGGTTGGTATTGCGCCAGCACCGGGACGAGCACGCCGGCCTGAACATCGAGCCTGGCCATCACCGGTGGCAGTAGCGCGATGCCGAGGCCGGCCACGGCGGCCCTGCGCAATGCCTGTGCGGTATTGCCACTGAAGCGCCCACTGACCTGCACTTCCTCTTCACCCTGCGGGCCGATCAAGCGCCATGTGGCGTGGCCGCCGGGTTGCGCCGAGATCACACAATCGTGGTTTACCAGGTCCTGCAGCGTGCGGGGTGAGCCGTGCGCGGCAATGTAGGCGGGGCTTGCGACCATTCCGACGCTGCGCGGGTCAAGGATCTGACGCCCGACAAAACCGGAATCGCGCAAGGCGCCGCCGCGAAACGCGACATCGATCTGCTCTGCGATCAAGTCGGCCTTCGCATCGCTGAGTATGAAGTCGAGCCTCACGCGTGGATACGCGGCGAGAAACCCGGTCACCCAGTCCATCTGGAAGAAGTCGAAGAAGTCGGCTGGAGCCGCCACACGCACCAGGCCATTGGGCTCGTTACTACCCGTTATCAACTCCTGTCCGGCTTCGAGCAAGCCGTCGACAGCACCTGCACAACGCTCATGGAAGTCCTGGCCTGTACTGGTGAGTGTGAGCTTGCGAGTGGAGCGTTGCAGCAGCCGAGTGCCGAGGTGTGCTTCGAGCTGCTGGATGCGGCGACTCACGGTATTGGGCGGCATGCCCAGGCGTCGTGCCGCCTCGGCAAAGCTGCCGCAGCGGACTACCTGCACAAACATCGCGATGTCATTGAGGTCGAGCATGGCCGGTCATTCCTGGTATTGGTGGACGAGTGCAAGCCAATTGTATCGACTAATCAAGCAATCGGTCCCGCTCTATTGTTTGAGGTATCGGGCCGCGAGGCTTCCCACTTCGAGTGATCATGATGAACCTTCAGCAACCACCTCACTTCGCAATGGACCCTGGCTCTGCACGCGAAACCGGAACTCACCGCGCAATCAGCTATCGCACCACAGGCAGCGGGCATGGCGCTATTGTCCGGCTGATGAGTCCTTCGGATCTGGGCCATTTGATCAAGCCGTTCGTTTTCCTGGATCTGTTTGAAGGTGAGAGCTCATTCATCAACGGCATGCCAATTCACCCGCACTCAGGAATCGCCACCGTCACCGTCATCACCGAAGGTAATTTGCGCTTCGAGGATGCGGATTCGGGCAAGGGGATGATCGACTACGGCGGTGTCGAATGGATGCGTGCCGGAGGCGGGGTCTGGCACGGCAAGGAAATGTCGGTGGGCACATCGAAACGGATTCAGGGTTTTCAACTGTGGGTTGCACTACCGCCTGAGTTGGAAAACGCCAGTGTCGACAGTCAATACCTGGAGTCAGGTGTGATGCCTGAAGTCGGGCCGGCGCGGTTGATTCTCGGCACGTACCAGGGTGTCCAGAGCCCGGTCCGTGCCCCCGCCGGAATGAATTATCTGCTGGTCACGCTACGTGCCGGGGAATCCTGGACTTATGTTCCACCTGGCGAACATGAGTCGTTGTGGTTGAGTGTCAGCCGCGGCGCTTTGTCTGCACCAGGCCTGGTCAACGCAGGAGAGATGGCCATCTTCGAACCTGGCAACGGCGCCGTGACGCTCAAGGCGCTGCAAAAAGATACGGTCTTCGTGATCGGTTCAGCCGTACCTCATCCCTATGATCTGGCGCTGGGAAATTACTCGGTGCACACCAACCCGCAAGCCTTGCGTGCGGGAGAGGTGAAAATTGCCGAGATTGGCGTTCGGTTGCGTGAGTACCTGAAAAAGCCCGACGCGTCAGCCAGCGTACCGGTATTCAAGTAACCATGACCCATGGCGGCGCGCCATTCGAGTCAGGATTGCGCGCAGTCATGGATCATGGGGCGGCTGTGCAACGTCCAGTCGCCGCCCCTAACTTTGCGGCACCACCCGCGCTTCGTTACCGGCACCCTCGACATAAACGTTCATGCCATTTTTCAGCCCCGGGTTGATCGGCTGGGTCACCTGAACCAGTACGCCGCTGTGGGTGCGAACGATGATCTGCTGTGCGTCCACGGGCTGATCATATTTTTTCTTTTCGGCGTAGTTGCCGCCCGCCGCGCCAGCCAGGGCACCGGCGACCATCGCCACATCCCGGCCGGTACCGTGGCCGATCAGGCTTCCCAGGGCCAGACCGCCAATACCCCCCATTATGGCACCGACACCGCTATCGTGATTGGTCTGCATCTGGGTCTGTGTAATCTGCTCGATTTTCCCCGAACGAATCTCCATCTCGCCAGCGCCTCCACTCCCGGCGCCAACCGCGGCACAGCCGCCAAGCACAAGACCAAAAAGCGTAATCGTCAGCCAGGAAGCGATAGTTTTCATCGTCAAACTCCATTTTCAGAGGAAGTGGATCATGCAAACGCATCCATTCAAGTTAGACGAAAATGCCTGATTCGCTCGGTTGTTTGGTTGTGCAAAGCGCTTGCCACGAAGGGGCAGTGGTGCAAGCGCCTGGACCGCTCGATCCAATATAGCTTGAATGTAGTCGCATATTCCATAAAGGAAGTACAAACTATTTTTATAGTGCGTTTTAATCTATTCAGTATTTTGAATCGATTGGAGCTCTTGTCTGTGAACACTAAGGCGCTTTTACCTTTTGGCTTGGCATTACTGGCTACCTGCTCGACGGCTTTCGCGGGCCCCATACTGGATCGCGTAACCAGGAGCGGGGAGCTGACCGGCGTTCTGATGGAAAGCTATCCGCCATTCTCCTTTCTCAATGAACAGAACCAACTGGACGGGTTTGACGTCGATGTCGCCAAGGCTGTTGCGCAACGGCTTGGGGTGAAGCTGAAGCTGCAAACACCGTCCTGGGATGTCATCGCTGCCGGACACTGGAACGGACGATATGACATCTGCGTCTGCTCGATGACCCCGAGCAAGGCACGGGCCGAAGTGTTCGACTTCCCGGTGGAGTATTACCAGTCACCGGCCGTGATCGTGGTGAATGCCAAAGACCAGAACATTGTCACGGGCAAGGATCTGTCCGGTAAAAAAGTCGGTGTGATCAGTGCGTCGACCTACGAAGCCTATTTGAACAAGGATCTGGTGATTGAGGGCGCCGAGGACAAGCCGTTGAGCTATCCATTCGAAAGCGTCCAGGTCGCGCCATACGACAACGAAACCGTGGCCTTCCAGGATCTGGCCTTGGGCACGGGCGTGCGCCTGGATGCCATGGTCACCAACCTCATCACGGCTCGCGAACGCATCGCCCAGGATCCTCGCTTCAAAATTGCCGGCGATACGCTGTATGCAGAGCCCAACGTGGTAGCAATCGAAAAGGGCGATCCGCAATGGAATGCCAAAGTCACTGAGGTCGTCACCCAGCTCAAGGCCGATGGCACATTAAGCAAGATTTCACAGAAGTGGATCGGTGCCGATATCAGCCAATGACAGCCCTCAATCCACACCCGGCCAAGGCGACTGTCGCCCCCAAAACCGAGGCGCGTCGTTTCAGCCAGCTAGTTGGTTTTCGCACTCGCCTGTATTTGACCTGGGCAGTGCTGTTCGGCCTGTGCGTCATGTTTTTCATGGGCTTCGATCTGAAGTTCTCGATCATTGTGCAGAAGTTGCCCAACCTGGTCGGCCTGCATTTGGGGCCTGACGGTTTCTTGCAGGGCGCCGCGCTGACGCTGTTCTTGTGCTTCTGCTCGATCTGGCTTTCGTTGCTCCTTGGTTTCGTGACGGCGCTGGCGCGCCTGTCTCGCAGTGCAGTGGCTTTCGGCATTGCCAGTTTCTATGCGTCTTTTTTTCGCGGTACTCCACTGCTGATCCAGATCCTGCTGATCTACCTGGGTCTGCCGCAGTTGGGGGTGGTTCCTGGCGCCATCAGCGCGGGGATCATTGCGCTCTCGCTCAATTATGGTGCCTACCTCAGCGAGATTTTTCGTGCCGGCATCATGGCTGTAGCACCCGGGCAGCGCGAAGCGGCGATGGCTCTGGGTCTGGGGCCGGCGGCAACGTTCCTGCACATCGTCCTGCCGCAAGCCATGCGCACGATCATTCCACCGACAACCAGTCAGTTCATTTCAATGCTCAAGGACTCATCGTTGATATCGGTGATGGGCGTCTGGGAAGTGATGTTCCTGGCGCAGTCGTACGGTCGATCCTCTTACCGCTACATCGAAATGCTCACCACCGCAGCCGTTATCTATTGGCTCCTGTCCATTGGCCTGGAGTTGATACAGAACCGTCTTGAACGCCACTACGGCAAAGGTTTCAAGCATCAGCGCTGACCCATCCGCTTAATGACTTTTACAGGTACTACGATGTCCGATCCAAAACCTCTGTTGTTTGCGTTATACGAGCAAGCCAGTGTTGGCTGTGGCGGCGCGCCAAGCCTCTGGACGCACCCGGCAGACGAACGACTGACCATCAACTCGCTGGGCTACTGGTCGAACCTGGCACGCATCGCCGACCAGGCTCATCTCGACATGCTGTTTTTTGGTGATGTGCTGGGTTTCTACGATGTGTTTGGCGGTAATGCCGACGCGGCGATGAAGTGGGCGGTGGAAGCACCGGCCAACGATCCGTTGATGATCATTCCGGCATTGGCTGCGGTGACGGAAAACCTCGCCTTCGGCGTCACTGTCACCACCAGTTATGAACATCCTTTCACCCACGCCCGGCGCTTCAGCACGCTGGATCACCTGACCAATGGCCGGGTCGGCTGGAACATCGTCACCTCCTACCTGACCAGTGCCGCTCGCAACTTCGGCCTGGAGCAGATGATCAAGCACGATGATCGCTATGAACGCGCAGATGAATTTCTCGATGTGGTTTACAAGCTCTGGGAAGGCAGCTGGGCAAACGATGCCGTGGTGGCCGACAAGTCTCGTCGGGTCTTTGCCAAGGGCGATCGCGTGCGACCGATCAATCATGTTGGCGAGCATTACCGGGTGGCCGGGCCCCATTTGACGTCCCCGTCACCGCAACGCACACCGTTGCTGATCCAGGCCGGTTGGTCAGGCCGTGGTCGCGAGTTTGCGGCCAAGCACGCCGAACTGATTTTCATCGCCAAGTCCAACCCGCTGGAGATTCGCCAGGGACTGGAAGATATATGGACGCAGGCCAGGGCACGGGGGCGTCACGCTGAAGATGTTAAATCACTGACGGTCCTGCGCATCGTCACGGCCAGGACCGAGATCGAAGCCCAACGCAAATATGACGAACTGCAAAGCAACTATCACTTGCAGGCGCAACTGGTGAGTTATGCCGGTGATACCGGTATCGACATCAGCCGTTACGCGGACAGCGATGCGTTATCGACTCACACCGAAGGCATGACCTCCTATGTGATGCGTCCCGATGGCAGTGGCAAGCCCTTGACCGCCGGCGATGTCAAACAGCGCTTTGCCAACGTCACCCGTGGCAGTGATCTGATTCTGGTGGGAACGCCGCAACAAGTGGCCGATCGGATCGAAGAGCACGCCCGTATTTCCGGCACCAGCGGCTACATGCTCAACCCGCTGATCAGCCCGGGCAGCCTTGAGGACTTCGTTGAACTGGTCATTCCTGAACTGCAAAAACGTGGCTTGTATCGTACTGAACCCCAGAGTGGTACTTTCCGTTCGCGGTTACGGGACGATGGCGCTAACCATTTACCGGATTCTGCTTATGGAGCCTCATTCCGCTTTGATAAAGGTTTTTAGGCTGGCGGAGGGGTATCCCGTTGTATGTCTTGAAAAAGGTTCTTCACGTAATCCCGGGAAACTGTAGGAGCCAGCTTGCTGGCGATGGAATCGAGAGCGCCGCGTTTAGCCGGTAAATACGCGTTATCGTTAACGACCATCGCGAGCAATCGAGCGTCGACCGGCTGCTCCTACAGAGGACCACATTCGCTTAACTGAACAGCATTACTCTCCAATGATCCTGATCAAAAGTATTTGAGCCATCCGATATCGCGACGGCGTGCCTTCAATGCCGCGAACCAACGCACGGGTAAATACAGGGATAAAGCCAGGAGCACCGCCGTCAGCCACACCGCCCAAATGCTGTCGAAACCGAAAAAAGTACCCTGGTTCAATCCGAATAACGCCACGCTGACCAGATACAGCGCCTTGAGTACGTAAAGGTGGAGCAAGTAGAAGAACATCGGCGCCGCGCCAAAGACTGCCAATGCATTGACCCACTTGCGTTGTTGAGCCCGTTCCAGGGCACGAAGCAGTAACAGGCCCATGCCCAAGGTCAGCGAAAGGAACAACAGGGAAGGTGGGTATTTTGTAATGTTGAAGAAGCTCATGAGGGTTTGCGTGATGCCTTCATGGGCGACCCAATGCACCTCGCCATAACCATTGACTGCTCGCAGTGCGACAAATCCGATCAATGTCCCGGCCCCTGCCAGCAGCAGATTACGTTGACGCTGCGCGGCCAAAACCTGGCCAGCAAACCAAGGGCCGATACTGTATCCAAGGGCGATCACACCGATCCACGCAAGCACAGGGTAAGAGGTGCGCAGACGCAAGCTGTCGGAGAATTCGATCCAGCCGCGATCATGCAGAATCGCCCAAGGTATATGCATTGGCGAGCCTGTCGCGAAGTGAACATTATCCAGCAGGTTGTGCCCGGCCACGATCACCAGGCCCAGGCAGCACAGAATGGGCCTGGGTAACCAGACCAGTCCGGCCAGGGCAATCATGCAGATGCCAATGGCCCAGATCACTTGCAAGTAAATCGCCGTAGGCGGGAACTGAAATGTCCAGGCGAAATTCACCAGGGTGAATTCCAGCAGTACCAGCAATAGACCGCGCTTGAATAAAAAGGCTGACACATCGCCCTTGCCCTGGTGCTTTTGGCCATACAGGCAAGCGGAAAGTCCGGTGAGCAGTATGAAAACCGGCGCACACAAATGGGCAAGTGTGCGGCTGAAAAATAGCGCCGGCTCAGTGGACTCAATGTCCATCGGGTCTGCTACCTGACGGTGCAAAAAGAACGTTTCGCGCACGTGATCCAGCAGCATAAGGAGGATTACCAATCCCCTCAGGGCATCAATGGACAGCAGGCGTTGGTTCAAGGGTGTGATAGGTGGGATGTGAGTAGAGGTTGTCATCGAATGTCGCAAGCAGGGAATGGATGGCACTGCCAGTGGCGACTGACAGTGCACGCTTGCATTAGTTATAACATAACAAATCAACCAAAGGCGACCGCCTGATTGCGTTGATAGCTGTCTACCTAGACGCCTTCAACTCAAGGAATGCGTCCCGCAATCGAGCGTCGCCTGAGTTCGGCCTGAACTCCTTGAACTGTTTAATGGAGCATCAGCCTGGGAACTGATCCCCAAACATAGGATACCCGCCGGCAGAACCTTCGCGCGTCGCCTCGTCCTGAATCACATCCCAGTGTTCGACCATCACGCCGTCCTCGAGGCGCAGGATATCGACCACGACCCAGTTCGCCGGCTGGCCGATGCCAGTGAAGCGACCGTGCAACATGACGAAGTCGCCTTCAGCGACTGCCAGCTGGCATTCGTAACGCAAATCGGGCGCTCCTGCGGCGACCAGTTCGAACAGACCCTCGCGACCCGGGGGCACATGGGCACTGTGCTGGATATAGGAGGGCGACCAGTAGCGTTCGGCCGCAGCCAGATCCTTGCGATTGAACAGGGTTGCGAAGCCTTCGAGGACGATGGCCTTGTTCTCGGCGGGGGTGAGTGAAGTCATGGTCGGTTTCCTGCTAACAAAGTAAAGGGGAGGGCGGCTGTAGGGCCGCCCAATATCGCCTTGTGGACTCAGCCGAAAGCCGGTCCGTTGGCAATCATGTCGTTGAACCCGTTGACCCAGGCATGCTCGTTCGGACCAGGATTGGCGCGCATGGCTTCAGCGGGCGCGACCAGGATTTCGTTCACGCCGCTCTCGAATTGCGCCATGGCGCCGGCAATGAACTGGTCGAGGGGAATGGCGCGCTCCTCCTCGCTGCTGTCGAGCAACTCGGTGCGTACCCACGGCGGTGCGATCTCGACCAGTTGGACGCCGTGTTCGCGCAGCAGGTAGCGCTGCGACAAGGTGTAGGAGTGCAACGCTGCCTTGGTCGCCGAGTAGACCGCCGTCACGGCCATGGGTACGAAGCCGAGTACCGAGGAGACGTTGACGATGACGGCATCCGGCCTGGTCTTCAGATGCTCGACCAGCGCCGAGGTCATGCGGATCGGACCCAGCAGGTTGGTGGTGACGGTCGACAGGGCAAGCTCATCGTCCACCGGACCTTCTGCATGATCGAGCAGCATGATGCCGGCATTGTTGATCAGCACGTTGAGCTCAGGGTAATGGGCGATGAGGTGTTGCGCTGCGGCCTGGATGCTGGCCGTGTCGTTGATGTCGAGCTCGATGGCTGCCATGCCGGGGTTGGCATCGAGCGTCTGCTGCAGTCGCTCCTTGCGCCGTCCCGAGATGATCACTTGATTGCCCAGCCTGTGGAAGGCTTCCGCCAGGCCTTGGCCGATGCCGGAGCCGCCGCCAGTGATGAAGATCGTGTTGCCAGTCATGCGCATGAGGGATTTCCTTGAACGAAAAAGTCAGGGCGTCCGCCACGCTGCCAGGTCGATCAGCTCGACTGCTGCGTCGCGGGGTATGGCGCTAAATTGGCAGCTTCGGCGGGATCGGAGTAGACGCTGTGGCCGGCTATCTTCTATGCGCCGGATGCATAAGCACCGCCGGCATCGTCAAGCAGGCTGGCGACAAGATGTTCGATCAGGGCGCGGCCGGCTCTGCGGGTTCGAGAGCCGTGGGGGAAGTAGGCATGCACAGGTACGGATTCGGTCTCCCAATCGGTGAGCAGCGCGACGAGCTCACCGCTTTCAAGCTCCCGCCGGCACGCCCAGGCCGTTGTCGATGTAATCCCTAAGCCAGCCGTTGCCGCTGCGACAGCGCCTTCGTTTTCGTCGGTCGAGAAGTGCGCCTCGAGCTGAATCGTCCTGGTCTCGCCATCGCGTTTGAACATCCACCCGCTCGGCACCGTTGAGGCTGGACCGGCGATAATTCGATGTGATTGCAGGTCCTCCGGCGTAGTCGGCTCCCCAGCGGCGCGCAAGTAGGACGGTGAGGCGAGAATGTATCTGGAGATCGTCATGATCTGACGGCTTGTTGCACTGGAATCCACCAGCCGTCCCAGCCTTATCGCAACATCGATATTTTCGCGCACCAGATCCTGCCAATGATCGGCAAGCAGCACCTGGATATGCAGGTTGGGGTGTATCGCTGCGAACGGCGCGAGGCGTGGAATGATTTCCCGTACGCCGATGCTCGTTGGCATGCTCATCCGCACGCCCCCACGCAGCTCTGCGCCCCCGCGAACGCTCTGCTCTGCCTCTTCCACAGCGACGAGGATGGGTTCCATGCGCGAGAGAAAGTCCGCCCCGGCCTCGGTCGGTACGACGGCACGTGTCGATCTCGCCAGCAGCAGGGTGCCGAGATCGGCTTCGAGCTCGGCCACGATCCTGGAGACCTGGGATTGAGAAAGACCCACTTCGCGTGCCGCAGCCGAAAAGCTGCCCAGTCGCGCCACCCTTGTGAAAAGCCTATAGGAGAAAAGGTCTTTCATGCGTTGGCACCTTCCTTCAGCCGGTACGCACCTTGACCCCGTTGGCAGAGGCGACCGTGAAACGCGGCAGTTTGGGTGAGTGTTTTTTTGAAGGAGAGGCAACTGGGGCACGATGACCCCAGCTACCAGTGGTGCAAATGATCACGCAACTTCGGTATGGAAAGGATAGTCCGTGTAACCCACTTGCGTGCCACCGAAGAACGACTCGCGGTCGTACGGGTTCAGCGGCCAGCCGTTGCGCAGGCGCTCTGGCAAGTCAGGGTTGGCGATGAAGTGGCGGCCGAACGCGACCAGGTCTGCATCGCCGGCCTCAAGGATTGCGTTGGCCGATTCACCGGAGAAACCGCCTGCCGCGATCAGGGTGCCCTTGTAGTGCTGGCGGATGAGTTGCGACGCCACCGGGTTCTGGTCCCGGCGCTCGTCTTCGGCGACACCCAGGATGCGCGGCTCGATCAGGTGTAGATAGGCGAGGTCCAGCTTGTTCAGCTCGCGTGCGACATAGGTGAACAGGCCAATGGGGTCGCTGTCGGACATATCGCCGAAATTGCCGCTCGGCCCCAGACGCACCGCCACCCGATTGCTGCCCCAGACGGAGATCACCGCCTCTACCGCTTCCAGCAGGAACCGGCTGCGGTTCTCGAACGAGCCACCGTAGATGTCCGTACGTTTGTTGCTGCCGTCCTGGAGGAATTGATCGAACAGGTAGCCATTGGCCGAGTGCAACTCCACGCCGTCGAATCCGGCTGCGATACCGCGTTCGGCTGCGGCACGGAAGCTTTCCACCAGCCCGCGGATTTCCGCGATGGTCAGTTCGCGCGGCGGGCTGCCGGGGGTCCAGCCAGTCTCGGTGAAGGCGAGGCCGCCGTGGTCCACGACGGAAGGGGCCACCGGTTGGGCGCCGCCTGGCTGCAGGAGGCTATTGGACTGACGCCCCGCATGATAGAGCTGCAGAAAGATTTTGCCGCCCTTGGCATGAACCGCATCGGTCACGAGCTTCCAGCCAGCGATCTGGCTGTCGTCATACAGACCGGGAGCACCGAGGTAGCCGTTACCATTGGCAGCGGCGATAGTGGCTTCGCCGATCAGCAGGCCACCGGCGGTGGTACGCTGGGCGTAGTACTCGGCCATCAACTGGCCAGGAATGGCACCCGGCTCGGCACGCATACGGGTAAGTGGCGCCAGAACGACGCGATGGGAAATCTGGTGTGGACCTATTTGGATGCTGGTATGCAGTTTGGACATGACAACGATACCTATCAGTGGTGGGATGGGCGCAATGTAGGCGTAAAATTCGCGGAGAAAAATATCCCGCGATGCCGAACATTTCGGATGTTTTTTCCGTAATCCCGCCTTGTTGGCGGGGGGCTACCGGAGCAGGCAGGAAAAGTGATGGAAAGTCTGAATGGCATCTCGATGTTCGTGCAGGTTGCCGAAACGCGCAGCTTTACCGAGTCCGCCCGCCAGCTGGGGGTGTCATCCTCGACCGTGGGTAAAACCATTGCCCGCATGGAGGAGCGCTTGCATGTAAGGCTGTTTCATCGCAGCACACGCAGCATCACGCTGACGGCCGAGGGGACCCTGTTCCTTGAGCGCTGCCGCCGCATCCTCAGCGAGGTCACCGCTGCCGAGTCCGAGCTGTCAGGCCTGGCGGGCAGTCCACGGGGGCGACTTCGGGTGGGCACTCCGCTATTGGGCGACCTGATGATGCCGGCCTTTGACGGGTTCATGGAGCGGTATCCGGAAGTCGAACTGGATATCGATTTTTGCGACCGCATGGTCGATGTGATCGAGGAGGGGTTCGACGCGGTGATTCGCACCGGCGAGCAAACCGACTCTCGCTTGACTGCGCGCCGCCTGGGTTCCTGCGCACATGTGCTGGTGGCGTCGCCGACGTATCTCAAGCGACATGGTGTACCCACTTATCCGCGTGAACTGGAACGCCATTCATGCCTGCAGCACAAATTTCCCGCAACCGGAAAGCTGGAACGTTGGCCGTTGCGGCTCGAAGCTTCCGAGGCTGAACTGGTGCTGCCCGCCACGATGACGTCGAACACGATCGAGCCTCTTGCCTACGCCGCAATCCAGGGCAGGGGCATTGCCTTTCTGCCGACTTTCCTGGTGCGCGAAGCGCTGGAAAGCGGCCAGCTGGTCACCGTGCTGGACGACTGCATTGACCGCCAGGTCGTCTTCTGGATGCTGTGGCCAGCCAGCCGTTATGCCTCGCCCAAGTTGCGCGTGTTCATTGACTACATGAGTGCGCATTTGCGCATCTGATCGCTTACGCCTGCAGCGTCAGGCGCACGCCGTCGCGGTTGGAGATTTCGATGGCATCGATCAATTCGTGCATGCGCACGGCATCCGCCATGGTAGGTGCAACCTGGGTACCGTCGCGCACATCCCTGGCGTAGGCAGCATACAAATTGGCCAGTTCCTGCTGGCTGCCGCCCAGGTCATTCTCCGGCAGCCAGTTGTAGCTCGGTGGCACCGTGAGCGTATGCATGGGTTGCGAGTCGCCTTGGGCCGCTTCGATGGTATTGAACGGGTCGCCAAAACTGGTGGTGTTCCAGATCTTGAGATCGCCCCGGGTGCCGGTCAGGTCCAACTGCATGCCATGGTTATTGCGTTTCCCGGCTTCGATATGGACCGTCAGCACAGCCCCGTCGGCGAAGGTGCCGTTGACCAGAACCTGGTCCGCCGTTGTGTGTTTCAGCACTTCACCCGTCTCGATCAGCGTCACTTCCGGGAACTGGTTGACAGTCAGCGCGCTGATGCTCTGCGGATGGCCCAGCATGCTGAACACCGCATCGAAATAGTGACCGCCATAGATGGAAAGCAGGCTGGAAAAGTTCTCCGGCGGGATGGTGAAGTGCAGGGCGGCCAGGCGTTCACGCTGGAAATATTCGACGCTGACATGCAACCGTACCGAACGCAGTTCCCCGATATAGCCGTCCTTTAACAGATCGCGTACGTAGCGATAGTCCGGGTTCAGTCGACGCTGCAATCCGACGATATGCCGAACGCCAGCCTTCTCGGCAAGCGCCATCAGTTCCTGCGACACGGCCTTGCTGGGCGTCAGCGGCCATTCGCAGTACACATCTTTGCCGGCGGCGATGGCTGCCCGTACGGTGGCCTCGTGCTGGGGTGCCGTGTTGAGCACGAGCACCAGATCCACTTCCGGATGGTTGACCAGCGCCTCCACGGAATCGAGTGCAAAGCGGATGCCGTGGCGCAGTGCCAACCCGGCGGCTTTTTCCGGGCTGCGACTGTGGACTGCCGTCAGCTCATAGTCGGGAAGCAACTGGAGGGCAGGCAAGTGGCCGTACTCGGCCCAATGACCGACGCCAATGAGACCCACGCGAATTTTTGATGACAGGGTCATGGAAGCTCCTGAGCCTGGTTTGAAGGGAAAGGTTGCGGTGCCGGGCGGGACAAGAAGCCCGGTCACCCAGTGTAGGAAGAGATGGAGGCGGGAAAAATGCGCTAGAGATCCGAACACTTCGGACGCTGGTGTCCGCAATACTGCGCATCAGGGCTACAGAGACGTTTGGCCCAAGCCTTCTGTAATCGATGAATCAACTCGTGATTTACCTTCGAGCCCTTGAGCCTGATATCGCTTAGTGCCTTTCGAGCAAGTGCTCCAGGAACAATCCCGCCGCGACCGACAACGCCTCTCGCGACCTCACGCACACGCTGAGTTCCCGGGAGGCCCACGGCTCATCCAGACTGATCGCCTGCGCACCGTCCATTTTGTAAATCGCCGCGCTCCCCTCGGGCATGATGCCAATGCCCAGGCCGGCCTGAACCATCAGGCATAGCGCGTCGTAGCTGGAGACTTCCATGCGGATTTTCAGCGAACGCCCCAGGTCGTTGGCCGCCTTGATCAACTGAAAGTTGAGATGAGTGCCACTGCGCAAGGCGATGTATTCGTGATCCAGGGTTTCGCTGAATTTGACGGAACGGCGTGTCGCCAGCGGATGCCCAAGGGGAACCAGTAACACCAGTCGATCGGTACGAAACGGGAAAACCTCGATATCGGCTCCGTGCGGAAGACGGGTGAAGATGCCAATGTCGGTGCGATTTTCGGACACCGCCTTGGTGATGGCCAGGCTTTGCCTTTCTTCGAGGCTGATGTTGATCAGTGGGTACAGCTCCATGAACGACTTGATCAGGCCCGGGAGGAATTGGGTGATGGCGGAAATATTGGCCAGGACATGCACCGAGCCACGGCGGCCGTGGGAGTAGTCACGCATCTGCACGACGATTTCATTGAGGTTGTTCAAGGCGCTGCGCGCCATGAACATTAGCGACAGACCGGCATCGGTCGGGGTGATGCCTTTGTTGGTGCGGTTGAGCAGTTTCGAATCGAGCAGTTCTTCAAGCTCGCTCAGCCGTTTGCTGACCGCCGCCGCGGCGATGTGTTCGCGTTTGGCGGCGGCAGCAATGGTGCCTTCTTCAACGACACTGACAAAGAGTCGCAACGAGACCGGATCGAGTTTCATGGGAAGTACCGGTTTGGCCTGAATGGCCAGCATAGTACTTCCTCCGGCATTGGCTCAGAACGCCCCGGACAACAGGTGGCCGGCGTTGGGCACTTGCGCCTTGAGGCCAAGGGTTTTCAACATTTGGTAAACGGTGGCGATCGATGCCGACAGCACCGGTTTGTCGAGACGATCCTGGACAAGCTGGATCGCGGGTAGCGACGGCATTTGCACGCAGCAGGACAACACCACGCCATCGGCCTGGCCTATGTTCAGCTTGTCGGCGTGAGCCAGCAGATTCATCGGGTCCAGACGCCCGACCTCGAGGTTGTCGGAAACCTCCAGGCTGATGGAGTCGACCACTTCGATTCCGGCCGCTTCGATGTAGTCGATGACCTGCCGGGTCAGCGGCTTCATGTACGGCGTGATGATCGAGACTTTCTTGTAGTCGAGCATGTGCAGGCTATCGATCAGCGCACCGGCGGAGCTGAGTACCGGAGCGGTCGATTGATTGGAGGCCACGGTTTTACTCAGGCGATCCTGCGAGACCTGGTGATAGCCCGCGCCTTGGCACATGATCGCCACCAGGCAGGCATAGGCCATGACATCCACTCGCGCATCGCTCAGTTCCAGCGCGCAACGGTCGCTGTCGATGTCCATCTTTTTCAGCTCTTCGGGGCTGACGTGCATCATGCGCATGCGTGAGGAGTGAAAGGTAAAATGCTCTTCGGGAAACAGTTCGTAGCGCGAAGTCAGCATGGCCGGGATTTCGGTTTCCATCGTCGTGTTGGAGCTGGGGACGATTTGGCCGATGCGAAAATTTTTCATGGATTTTTCCTTTGAACGGTCGGCTCAGTTGCCGCTGGTGAGTTGAACGCCTTTGGTTTCCTGCAGCGTGAACACCATGACAGCGGCGATGACGTAGGAAACGGAGGCAAGGGAAATGGTGGCGGTGAAGCCGATGAGCGGGATCAGCACCGGGACCAGCTTGATGCCGGCGATGGCGCCGACCCGGCCAAAGTTGAAACAGAAACCCGACGCGGTCGAACGGATGCTGGTCGGGAACAACTCCGAGTACCAGGCGCCGAACCCGCTGAAATAACCGGTGAAGAAGCCCAGCAGTGCGGCCAGCGAACCGAGGGCGATGACGTTCTGGGTGGTGAACAGCAGCTTGCCGTCGGTCAATGGCATCAAGGTCGCCGAGTAGGCAAACACCGGCACCATGATTGCCATGCCGCCAAAAAACACCGCGAACGACAAGCGACGACCGATGCTTTCGGCCAGGTAGCCGTAGGCCAGGTAACCAATGGTGGCGCCGATGCCGATCCAGATGACAAACACCGGAGCCTGATCGATGCGCACGTTCAGAATGCTCTGCAGGTAAGCCGGCATGAAGGTGGTGATGATCCAGTAGCCGTACATGCCCAGTACCGAAATGCTCAGGCCCAGCAAGGTCACTTTCAGATACTGCGGACGGAAGATTTCCATCAGCCGCCCCTTGTCGGCGTTACGGCGCATGAACTCGCGGTTGGCCAGCCACACCGGCGATTCCTTGACGAACAACCAGATGAACACCAGGGTGAAATACGCCGGGATCGAGGCATAGATGAACAGGCTTCTCCAGGATTCAGGATTCCCGCCATCGAGGAAACTCCAGGCGAAAATCGCTGCCAGCAGACCACCACCCGACCAGCCGGTCTGCATCACCGCAAAGGCCTTGGCGCGCCCGGCCGCAGGCCAGATCTCCGACACCAGTGCCGCCGCGGCGGACCACAAGCCACCCACGGCGATGCCCACGCAGAAGCGGAACACGTTGAGCTGCCACAGGCTGTCGGCAAAAGCACAGAGCAAGGTGCCGGTGCCATAGACGAACACCGACAGCATCATGGTTTTCTTGCGGCCGATCTTGTCGGAAATGTTGCCGAGGAAGAAACCACCGATACCGGTGGCCAGCAGAAACCAGGCAACCGTGGAGACCACATCGCCCAGGCCGACGGCGAAGGTCTTGGCGACCGCCAGGAGGACAAAGCCAAAGATGGTGGCATCCAGCGCGTCAAACAGCCAGGCGGCCCAGGAGCCCCCCAACGTCACGTAACGCTGGTTGGCGGTCAGTTGACCGACTCCGTCGACGACTGAAGCTTGCGCCGTGGAACTGACGGCTAGGGTTTTCATGGTTCAACCTCACGGGTTTGCGTTTTTATTCTTGGAGCCCGTGTGCCGAAAGGTGATCGGCACCCGAGTGGTCATGTGCGACCGATGTTAGGAGAGGTAAAAGCCGTTCGTATATCAGCCATTCACGAGCCTGCCATCGCGGGTGGCGATGGCAGTGGGGAGGTGCAGGAACACCTGCTTTGCCTTTTGCACCGGCAGTGCTGTTGTGAGCCTCTCGCTACTTCTTCTTTCTGCGCGGCGAAAGCCGTGTTAAAAAATGTTATTGTTAAAAAATACTTCACATAATCTGATCACTGGTAGATGATCTTCATCAGCCGGTATGACAACCTGATAACACGACAAAAACAGGATTGCCTTGATGTTCGATGAGATCCCGACTCACGTCCTGAACGACAGCGCCCCTCATCTAGTTGATCCGCCCGGTGCTGATCCTGTCGGCCGAAACCCTATCTACAACGCGGCCAATGTCTGCGCCTTGCAGGCGTGGAAGCAGTCGCTGCTTTCCTCTGGAGTACCCCATGAATAACAAGAATGTCGGTGTGGTCGGTCTGGGCGCGATGGGGCTGGGCATTGCCCGCTCGTTGTTGCGCAGCGGTTTCAATGTGCATGCCTGTGATGTGCGCACTGCCGTAACAGAGCAGTTCGCCGGGGAGGGCGGTGTGGCTTGCCTGTCACCGTCGCACATGGCCGCTGAGTGTGACGTGATCATTACCGTGGTGGTCAACGCCGAGCAGACCGAGACCGTATTGTTTGGTGAGGGTGGGGCCGTGGCCTCTCTGCGGCCGGGCAGCCTGGTGATCGGCTGCGCCACAGTCGCTCCGACTTACGCCGTGGATCTGGGCCAGCGCCTGGCCGCGCTGGGCTTGCTGTATCTGGACGCACCGATTTCCGGCGGCGCCGCCAAGGCAGCCGCTGGCGAGATGACCATGATGACCTCGGGCCCGGCCGACGCCTATTCCAAGGCAGAGTCGATCCTGGCCGGCATGGCCGGCAAGGTGTATCGCCTGGGTGATGTCCATGGCCTGGGTTCGAAGGTCAAAATCATCAATCAACTGCTGGCCGGGGTACATATTGCCGCCTCTGCCGAAGCCATGGCGCTGGGCCTGCGTGAAGGGGTCGATGCCGATGCGCTGTATGAGGTGATCACCCACAGCGCCGGTAATTCCTGGATGTTCGAAAACCGCGTGCCGCACATTCTCAAGGCGGACTACACGCCGTTGTCCGCGGTGGATATTTTCGTCAAGGACCTGGGCCTGGTGCTGGATACCGCCCGGGCCAGCAAATTCCCGCTGCCGCTGTCGGCCACCGCTCACCAGATGTTCATGCAGGCCTCCAGTGCCGGCTTCGGCCGTGAGGACGACTCGGCGGTGATCAAGATTTTCCCGGGCATCGAATTGCCGACTGCCAAGCCTGAGCCTGTTTGAGGAACACCCCATGACTACCTCCACCGCACGCCCGCTACTGGGCTGCATCGCCGACGATTTCACCGGCGCCACGGACCTGGCCAACATGCTGGTGCGCGGCGGAATGCGCACCGTGCAAAGCATTGGCATCCCGAGCGCGGAAGTGGCTGCCGGGCTTGATGCCGATGCGATCGTCATTGCCCTGAAGTCGCGTACCACGCCGGTCGCCGAAGCAGTCGAGCAGTCCCTCGCTGCGATGGCCTGGCTGCGCGAGCAAGGCTGCGAGCAGATCTTTTTCAAATATTGCTCGACGTTCGACTCCACCGCGGCCGGCAATATCGGCCAGGTCAGCGAAGCACTGCTGGCCGCACTGGGTAGCGACTTTACCCTGGCGTGCCCGGCATTCCCGGAGAATGGCCGGACGATCTTTCGCGGCCATCTGTTTGTGCAGGATCAACTGCTCAGCGAGTCGGGCATGCAAAATCACCCGTTGACGCCAATGACCGATGCCAACCTGGTTCGCGTGCTGCAATCGCAGACCCGCCTGAATGTCGGCCTGTTGCGCTACGACACGATTGCCCGTGGCGCAGAGCAGGTGCGGGCGCGCATCGCAGAGCTGAGGGCTCAAGGTGTCGGCATGGCCATCGCTGATGCCTTGTCGGACAGCGATCTGTATACCCTGAGTAGCGCCTGCGCCGATCTGCCGTTGTTGACGGGTGGTTCGGGGTTGGCCCTGGGGTTGCCGGAAAACTTCCGTCGCGCCGGCAAACTGCGCGACCTCGACGCCTCGAAACTTCCGGCGGTGTCAGGCGGGGAAGTGGTGTTGGCCGGCAGCGCTTCGATCGCCACCAATGGACAAGTGGCCGCCTGGCTCGAAGCCGGCCGGCCAGCGTTGCGGATTGATCCGTTGGCCTTGGCGGCGGGGGAACCGGTGGTGGCGCAAGCCTTGGCCTTCGCCCGTGATAACGAGCAAACCGTATTGATCTATGCCACCAGTTCACCGGAAGAGGTCAAATCGGTGCAACAGCAACTGGGCGTCGAACAAGCCGGCAGTCTGGTGGAAAACGCCTTTGGCGAAATTGCCCAGGGTCTGCGCCAAAGCGGCGTGCGCCGCTTCGTGATCGCCGGCGGAGAAACCTCGGGTGCTGTGGTCCAGGCGTTGGGTGTGCAGTTGCTGCAAATCGGCGCGCAGATTGATCCGGGTGTACCGGCGACCGTCAGCAGTACTGAGGAACCTTTGGCGCTGGCACTCAAATCGGGCAACTTCGGTGGCCGGGATTTCTTCAGTAAAGCCTTGAACCAACTCGCCCAGGCCGGGGGTGCACAATGAGCTGCGCAATGAGCAACGAGAACGCCCTGCGCGAAGAAATCTGTGAGGTTGGCCGCAGCCTATACCAGCGTGGTTATACCGTCGGCAGCGCCGGCAATATCAGCGCGCGCCTGGATGACGGCTGGTTGATCACGCCGACGGATGTGTGCCTCGGGCGCCTCGATCCGGCAACCATCGCCAAGGTCAATCTGGCGGGTGAATGGGTGTCCGGTGACAAGCCTTCAAAGACTCTGGCGTTGCATCGCCAGGTCTACGACCGCAACCCGAATGTCGGCGGCGTGGTGCATACCCACTCCACCCATCTGGTGGCGTTGACGCTCGCCGGTGTCTGGCAGGCGGACGACATTCTGCCACCGCTGACGCCGTATCAGGTTATGAAAGTCGGGCATATCCCGTTGATCGCCTACCAGCGACCCGGATCGCCGAAGGTTGCCGAACAGGTCGCGCTGCTGGCCAATAGCGTTCGCGGCGTGATGCTCGAACGGCTGGGTCCGGTGGTCTGGGAGAGTTCGGTCTCCAGGGCCAGCTACGCCCTGGAAGAGCTCGAGGAAACCGCGCGGCTCTGGCTGATGAGCAATCCCAAGCCTGAACCGCTGGATCAGGCGGCGCTGGACGAGCTGCGAGAGACATTCGGTGCGCACTGGTAGTGCGCTGAATTCTTTTAAAACGATAGAACACGATAGAACACGACAGATCGATAACGCAGGCCCTGTCCGGGAGACGCTCAGCGACTCTCGATGGCCCCGGCTTGCCTAAAAATACAATAACAAGAGGAACTCCAGGCATGACTCGCCTTCACTGTGGCATTTTCAGAAGAATCCTTTCGTTCACCCGGTGTGGAGGGCTTCTGAAATGAGCCCGTTAATCCTGATGATTACCGCTGGGGCAGGCATCGCGCTGTTGTTGTTCCTGGTGCTCAAGTACAAGTTCCAGCCCTTCGTGGCCTTGATGCTGGTGAGCATTCTGGTGGCGCTGGTGGCCGGGGTGAAACCGGCCGATCTGGTCGCTACCATCGAAGGCGGCATGGGCAAGACCCTGGGCCATATCGCAATCATCATTGCCCTGGGCGCGATGATCGGGCGGATCATCGAGCTCTCCGGCGGTGCCGAGGCGCTGGCCAAGACGCTGATCACCCGTTTCGGCAACCGGCGTACGCCCCTGGCGTTGACGATTGCCGGCTTCATGGTCGGGGTGCCGGTATTCTTCGAGGTCGGTGTGATCATCCTCATGCCGCTGGCCTATGGTATTGCCCGGCGTGCGCGCAAGCCGCTGTTGGTGTTTGCGTTGCCGATGTGTGCGGCGTTGTTGACCGTACACGCCTTTCTGCCGCCGCACCCGGGTGCAGTGGCCGCTGCCAGCCAATTGGGCGCGGACCTGGGCCGCGTGCTGATGTTCGGTTTGCCGATCACCGCGTTCCTTTGCTATGTCGGCTACCGCGTGGCCGGGCGCATGACCCGTCGGGCGTACCCGATGACCGACGATATTCGTGCCGAGGTCTATGGCCCGCATGTCACCAACGAGGATCTGGCTGCCTGGTCCAATGGCAACGACATCAGCGCTGATCGAGCGGCTGAAGCCGTATCACACATGGGCCTGGAAGAGTCGACCAGCAGCATCGTTTCCAAACTGCCGCCGGCCCCCGCACCGGGTTTTGGCCTGATCGTCAGCCTGATCCTGTTGCCCATCATTCTGATTTTGCTGGGGACTCTGTCCACCTCGTTGCTGCCTGCCGAATCGGTCCTGCGCGGCATCATGACCGTGCTCGGCGCACCGCTGGTGGCGTTGTTGATCGACACCTTGCTGTGTGCCTGGCTGCTGGGTTCGCGTCGGGGCTGGAGCCGCAATCAGGTGTCCGACGTGATCGGTTCGGCCTTGCCTGGTGTCGCCATGGTGATTCTGATTGCCGGTGCCGGCGGTGTGTTCGGCAAGGTACTGGTGGACACCGGAATCGGTGCCGTGGTCTCCGACATGCTGCGCACCACCGGTCTGCCGGTGCTGGCCCTGGGCTTTCTGCTGACCATGCTGTTGCGCGCGGTGCAGGGTTCGACCACGGTGGCGCTGGTGACCACTGCCGGCATCATCAGCCCGCTGATTGCGACCCTCGATCTCACCCCGAACCACATGGCCCTGCTGTGCCTGGCCATGGGCGGTGGCGGGTTGGCCATGTCCCATATCAATGACGCCGGTTACTGGATCTTCACCAAGCTGTCAGGCCTGAACGTGGCCGACGGTCTGCGCACCTGGACGGTGATGACCACCTTGCTCGGCACCTTGGGTTTCTGTATTACCCTGCTGATCTGGCCCTTTGTCTAACCCTTTATCTCAGGAGCTACCATGCCTCGTTTTGCAGCCAACCTCAGCATGCTCTACCCGGAACATGAGTTTCTGGATCGCTTCGCCGCCGCTGCCTCTGACGGTTTCGAAGCGGTGGAGTATCTGTTTCCCTACGACTACAGCGCTGAAGAACTCAAGCAACGCTTGAGCGACAACGGCCTGGTGCAGGCACTGTTCAACGCGCCACCCGGTGATTGGGCTGCGGGGGAGCGGGGCACGGTGTCGTTGCCCGGTCGGGAGGGTGAATTTCGTAGCGGGTTTGATCGCGCCCTGGAATACGCCGGTGTGCTGGGCAATTCACGCATCCATGTGATGGCCGGGCTGTTACCGTCGCAAAACGATCGCCCACGGCATCACGGCGTGTACCTGGAAAACCTCGCCTACGCCACCGCCCAGGCGGCCAAGGCAGGCGTCACCGTATTGCTCGAACCGATCAATACACGAGACATGCCAGGCTTTTTCCTCAACCGCCAGGACCAGGCCCAGGCCATCTGCAAGGAAGTGGGCGCCAGTAACCTGAAGGTTCAGTTCGACTGCTACCACTGCCAAATCGTCGAGGGTGACCTGGCGACCAAACTGCGTCGCGACTTCGACGGTATCGGCCACATCCAGATCGCCGGCGTGCCGGATCGGCATGAACCGGACCTGGGGGAAGTCAATTATCCTTATCTGTTCGAGCTGATCGACCAGTTGGGTTATGACGGCTGGGTAGGGTGCGAGTATCGGCCACGAGGCAATACGTCTGCCGGCTTGCAGTGGTTGCGCGACTGGAAAGCGCGTTAAGCACTATAGAGGAGGGCGGCGACGGGCTCCGCTGGATGCAGGAGCCCGTCGTTTCACGCCGGTGTATTGTCAGCCGGCAGCAACAGTTCGACACCCTGCTTGCGGATGCCATCGGCCGCGGCAGGGGTCAATGCGTCGTCGCTGAGGATGATGTCGAACTGCTCGAGCCCGGCAATCCTGTACATACTGAAGGTGCCGTATTTCGAACTGCTGGCCACCAGCACCACTTGCGCAGCCGATTGCATCGCGGCTTGTTTGACCTCAACCTTCAGCGCCGAAGGCGTGGTGAGGCCGCGACGCAAATCCCATGAACTGGTCGATATGAACGCGATATCGGTGACCACCTGACGCAAGGTGGCAACCGCCAGACCGCCCACGCACGATTGATTGGAGTGATCCAGTTGCCCGCCGGTATGAATCACCGTGACATGGGGCGCGTCGATCAGTGCCTGGACAATGCCGAAGTCGTTCGTCACCACGGCCATGCCGGACAGCGCCTTGATGTAGGGGACAATTTCCAGCGTGCTGGTTCCCGCATCCAGGTAAACCGTCATGTCGGCATGCAATAGCCGGGCGGCGAGCCTGGCCATGGCCTGCTTCTGCGGCAACTCGACCACCGCCTTGATCTGATGGCTGGGCTCACTGTGCAGCTGGCTGGCGATCCGCACCCCACCCGTTACCGAGTAAGCACGACCTTCCTGCTCCAGCAATGCAATGTCGCGGCGTATGGTCATGTGCGAACAGTCGAACATTTCCATCAATTGATGAACGCTCAGCACCTGATGCTTGCGCAACTGTCGCAGCATCAATTCACGGCGCTGTTCAGGGATCATCGGTGCGCCGCTTTCGGCGGCGATGTCCTTTTGACTAGGCATTCGGGCTCCAGAATGAAGAAATCCGCAGACAAGGAGGGCGGGCAATCATAGTAGCGAATCTGCAGCTGGATCAGTAGCGGGATGAGATCTCGAGCCCATTCTTCTTTCGCTCAATCGGACTGGGTCTGGAGGATATCGCCATTGCCAATGAGCTTTATCAGTTGCATATGAAGAACAACTGAGTAGAGGTTCAGAAGTCGTTCTGCCTATTTCAGCGTAATAATAAGCCGGGGGATGGAAACATCCCCCGGCTTATATTCGGGAGGGTGCCATGGCAGCTGTTACCGATACGCTTAAGCTGTTTCTCTGCGGCGACGTCATGACTGCCCGCGGCATCGACGCACTACTGCCGCATCCTGGCGATCCGCGGCTTTACGAAGCTTACGTCAAGAATGCCGGCGATTACGTCCGGCTGGCAGAACGAGTCAATGGTTCGATTCCCCGCCCAGTCGATTTCACCTATGTCTGGGGCGCTGCGCTGGATGAGTTCGAACTTCGCCAGCCACACGCACGCATCATCAATCTGGAAACTGCGGTGTCCCGCCGCGGACGACCGGAGCCAAAGGGCATCAATTACCGCATGAGCCCGGAGAACTTCCCGGTCATTAGCGCAGCCGGCATCGACTGCTGCGTGCTGGCCAACAACCATGTGCTGGACTGGGGGGCTGCCGGCCTGGCCGATACGCTGGATACTCTGGCGAGCAATGGTATGTGCAGCGCCGGCGCCGGGCACAACCGGCAATCTGCCGAAGCGCCCGCCGTGTTGCTGCTGCCTGGCGGGCGGCGCTTGCTGGTGTTTGGCCTCGGCGCACCCGACAGCGGCATAACGTCGGACTGGGCCGCCACGGATAAGCGCGCGGGCGTCGCGCGGCTGGAGGATCTGTCGATACAAAGCCTGCGCCCTGTGGCCAAACGGATTCTCGAGGGCAAAAAACCGCGGGATCTGGTGGTCGCCTCCATTCACTGGGGCGGCAACTGGGGGTTCGATATCCCGCGCGAGCAAGTCCGGTTCGCCCACGCCTTGATCGACGAGGCCGGAGTTGACGTGGTGCACGGGCATTCCTCACACCACGTCAAAGGCATCGAGGTGTACCGCGACCACCTGATTCTCTATGGCTGCGGTGATCTTCTGAACGATTACGAAGGCATCGAGGGCTACACAGCCTTTCGCGGCGACCTGGGGCTTCTATACTTTGCCTCGCTGGACCCGGGCGGGCACCTGCAGTCGCTGGACTTGATACCCACCCGCCTGTGTCGCTTTCGCATCTGTCGCGCCGAAGGGGATGACCGTCAATGGCTGCACGACACCCTTTCTCGCGAGTGCGCACGTTTGGGCAGCAGCATCCAGCCGGGTGCGAAAAATGCCTTTGAGTTGCGTTGGTGAGCCCCTTTGGCGGCTCGACACTCGATTGCTTCGGGCGGCGTTCCGACGATGGACTGAAGGACGGCGCGTTTATTCAGAAACACGCGTTATCGTTAACGTCTATCGCGAGCAGGCTCGCTCCCACAGGGGCGCAGCGTTTAGGTATTAAGCCCGAAGCCTTACATCGTCAGTTGCTGAAGGCTGCAGCAACGAGAACAGGTTCTTGGGATCTTGCAGCTCTGGCACCAGCTGGATGTCGCTGCCAATGTTGAGCGTTCGTGCAATATCCAGCACATAGCGCAAGGCGGAGTAGTCCTCGATGGCGAAGCCGACCGAGTCGAACAAGGTGACTTCCCCGGCATGCTGGCGACCTTGGGTCTGACCATTGATGACTTTCCAGAACTCGATAACCGGTGAGTCGATGGGCATCTGCTGTATTTCGCCTTCAATGCGGCTTTGCGGTTCGTACTCAACCATGACCCGCGCACGCTCGACGATGTCCCGGTGCAGTTCGGTCTTGCCGGGGCAGTCGCCGCCCACGGCGTTGAGGTGCATCCCGGGCTCGATCATCTCAGGGGTTAAAATCGTTGCGTAGGCCTTGTCGGCCGTGACCGTGGTCACGATATCGGCGCCACGCACCGCTTCTGCGACGGTTTTGGCAACGCTCACCTGTATGGCGGGGTAGGCCCGCAGGTTGGCTACCAGCTTCGCTGTCGCGGCAGGATCGATGTCGTAGAGACTGATTTCAGTAATGCCGAGCAGTGTATGAAAGGCCAGGGCCTGGAATTCGCTCTGTGAGCCGTTGCCGATGAGTGCCATTCGACGACTGTCCGGTCGGGCGAGGTAGCGGGCTGCGAGCGCAGAAGTGGCAGCGGTGCGAATGGCGGTCGTCAGCGTCATTTCACTCAGTAACACAGGCTTGCCGGTATCGACGTCTCCCAGTGCACCAAAGGCCATGACCGTCAGCATGCCATTGTGGGTGTTCTTTGGATGACCATTGACATACTTGAAGGCGTAGAGCGCAGCATCAGACACCGGCATCAGCTCGATGACGCCCTCGGGTGAGTGGTTGGCCAGGCGCGCGCACTTTTCGAAATCCGGCCAGCGTACGTAGTCTTCGCGGATGTACTCGGCCATTTCGATCAGGCAACGCGGCAAGCTTTTTTCCTGGACGAGGCGGCTCAGATCATTGACGTCAATGTAACGGGTCATATTGGGTTCCTTTGGGCGATTTTTGGTGTGCCGGTCTGGACTATTGTCGAGGCAATTCAGAGAAGATTTCGGCCAATACTGACCCTGGATACAGCAAGAGAAGTCGAAAAACAGCGAGCGCACAGCGCAATCGGCGAAGTGACAGTCACCGCAGTATCGTCATGCAGATGAAGAAGGCCGCAAAGACAAGCACATTCCTGTGCCGCTCCCTTAAAGCGGGGACACAGTGACTTGCTGCGACGACAGCATCGGCTGTGAAAGCCATTCGTTCAGCACAGGCACGCTGCTTGAACCCGGGGTTACGACACCAGCACCGTCCCGGCAATTGGCATTCTGATGGTCCGTTTCAAGCGCTTGTCGTTCGCCGCTTGAGATGGAGTACAACTCCGACGACTGGCTGCTTCCAGTCGAAAACAACAACAAAAACGGCTGCGGTGAAGACCGCATCGACTCTCTGCCCCTGTCAAAAAGTGTGGTCCGACGCAGGCGCCGGATCGCGATAAATCCAAATAATCCGGGACTCAAGAAAATGAACATCAAATGGCTGACTTTGCCGGCACTCGCGTTGCTGTGCTGCGCCACGGGCGCCAGTGCCAAGGAATGGAAGGAGCTGCGATTTGGCGTCAACCCAAGCTACCCACCCTTTGAATCCACCACGGCCGATGGTGGGGTCCAGGGCTTCGGCGTGGATCTGGGCAATGCAATATGTGCCGAGCTGAAGCTGACCTGCGTGTGGGTCAGCAATGATTTCGACGGGTTGATTCCGGGGCTCAAGGCCGGCAAGTTCGATGCCATCGAATCTTCGATGACCGTTACCGACGCGCGCAAAAAACAGATCGACTTTACCGATCGCCTGTACGCCGGACCGACCGCCATCGTTACCCGCAAAGACTCCGGACTGTTGCCGACCGCCGAGTCGCTGCGCGGCAAAACCATCGGTTACATGCAGGGCACGATTCAGGAAACCTACGCCAAGGCCAAACTGGCGCCGGGCGGGGTGAAACTGCGGGCCTATCAGAATCAGGATCAGGTCTATGCCGACCTGGTATTTGGCCGTCTCGATGCGTCGATCCAGGACAAGCTGCAAGCGCAGATGAGTTTCCTGACCGCGCCACAAGGGGCGGACTTCCACAACAGTGAGGGCATCAGCGACCCGTTGGTGCCGGCAGAAATCGCCATTGGTGTGCGCAAGGACAACGAAGAGCTCAAAGGCATGCTCAACACCGCCATCAAGGCCCTGCACGACAAGGGCATCTACGCGCAGATCCAGCAGAAACACTTCGGTGACCTGGACCTCTACAACAACTGATCCTCGCGCCCCGGTCGCTGTGTCGCAGCGACCGGGGCGCATCAAGACAGGTGACTGGCGTGAATTCCTTCCTGAATATTCTGGGGCTCGACTTTTCGGCCCTGCAAGGCTATGGCCCTCTGTTGCTGCACGGCACCTGGGTCACCCTCAAACTGTCGGCGCTCGCGCTTCTGGTGAGCATGGCGCTGGGGCTGCTCGGCGCGGCGGCCAAGCTGTCGCCGCTGAAACTGTTGAATCTACCGGCGACCTTTTACACGACGCTGATCCGTGGTGTGCCCGACCTGGTGTTGATGCTGCTGATTTTCTACAGCCTGCAAGGCTGGCTCAGCGCCCTGACCGACTCCATGGGCTGGCCCTACATGGAAATCGACCCATTCGTGGCCGGGATCATCACCCTTGGTTTTATCTACGGGGCGTATTTCACCGAGACCTTTCGCGGGGCGATTCTGAGTGTGCCACGCGGGCAACAGGAAGCCGCGGCGTGCTTTGGCCTGAACCGCTGGCAGCGCTTCCGTTTCGTGGTGTTCCCGCAAATGATGCGTTTTGCATTGCCGAGCCTTGGCAACAACTGGCTGGTGCTGCTCAAGGCCACGGCGCTGGTATCGATCATTGGTTTGTCGGACCTGGTCAAGGTCGCGCAGGAGGCCGGCAAAAGCACGTTCAATATGCTTGATTTCCTGCTGCTGGCCGCAGCGCTTTACCTGCTGATCACCAGCGCTTCGAACTACGTCTTGCGCGTGCTGGAACGGCGCTACAACCAGGGTGTACGGGGGATGGCGCGATGATCGAGTTGATTGCCGAATACTGGAAACCCTTTCTGTTCAGCGACGGCGAGACCCTCACCGGGTTGGCGATGACCCTGTGGTTGCTGGTGGCGAGTATTGCCATGGGCTTTTTCCTGTCGTTGCCCCTGGCGATCTTGCGAACCTCGCGCTGGGGCGTTTTGCGTTGGCCGGTTCAGCTGTTTACCTACATCTTTCGCGGCACGCCGTTGTATATCCAGTTGCTGATTTGCTACAGCGGGATCTACGGCATTGCCGTGGTCCGTTCGCAGCCATTGCTCGAAGCGTTTTTCCGCGACGCAATGAATTGCACCTTGCTGGCGTTCACCCTCAACACCTGCGCCTACACCGTGGAAATCTTCGCCGGAGCGATCCGCAGCATTCCCTACGGTGAAATCGAAGCGGCACATGCCTATGGCCTGAGTGGCTGGCGCCTGTATCTGCAACTGATCCTGCCTTCGGCGCTGCGCCGGGCGCTGCCGTACTACAGCAACGAAGTGATCCTGATGTTGCACGCGACTTCGGTGGCGTTCACCGCAACGATTCCGGACATCCTGAAAATCGCCCGGGATGCCAATGCGGCGACCTTCATGACGTTTCAGGCTTTCGGTATCGCCGGTCTGCTGTACCTCGTGCTGTCCTTCGGGCTGGTCGGCGCGTTCCGCCTGGCGGAGAAGCGCTGGCTGAGCTTTCTCGGCCCGGCCCACTGACTTCCATTCTTTGTCCAGAGCGGCGCCGATAAGCGTGCCGTTCCAGGAGTACTCGCATGTACAAACTCACAGTTGAAAATCTGTATAAACGTTTTGGTGACAATGAAGTGCTCAAGGGCGTCTCGTTGAACGCACGGGCAGGGGACGTGGTGAGCATGATCGGCGCCAGCGGTTCGGGTAAAAGCACCATGCTGCGCTGCATCAACTTTCTGGAGCGTGCGGACGAAGGCGCCATTGCTCTGGATGGCGAGCGAGTCCTCACCCGTCAGGGCGTCGGTGGCATGCGCGTTGCCAACCCGAAGCAGTTGCAGCGCTTGCGCACGCGATTGGCGATGGTGTTCCAGCATTTCAATCTGTGGAGCCACCTGACCGTGCTGGAAAACATCGTACTGGCGCCGTGTCGAGTCCTGGGTATGAGTCGCAAGGCCGCCGAAGAGAGCGCACGGGCGTATCTGGACAAGGTCGGCTTGCCGCAACGGGCGGCCGATCAGTACCCGGCGTTTCTGTCGGGCGGGCAGCAGCAACGGGTGGCGATTGCCCGTGCCCTGGCGGTGGAACCGGAAATCCTGTTGTTCGACGAGCCAACCTCGGCGCTCGACCCGGAACTGGTGGGTGAAGTGTTGAAGGTGATTCAGGCGCTGGCCGAAGAAGGCCGGACCATGTTGATGGTGACCCACGAAATGGGATTTGCCCGGCAGGTCTCAAGCCAAGTGTTGTTCTTGCATCAGGGGCGGGTCGAAGAGCAGGGCGATGCTACGATACTCGACCGGCCAAACAGTGAACGTTTGCAGCAATTTCTATCGGGTCGTTTGAAGTGAGGCAAGGCGTACATGGCGGATATCCGCGATCTGTCGATCGTGCTTGATCGTATCGATCAGGCAATCATTGAAGTGTTGCGCCACGAAGGGCGCATCACCTACCAAAAGCTGTCCGAGCGCGTGCACCTGACCCCCAGGCCTTGTCTGGAACGGGTACGCAAGCTGGAACAGCTTGGGGTCATTCGCGGCTATGGCGCGATTCTCGATGAGAAGAAACTGACGCCGGGCTTGTCGTTGCTGGTGCTGGTGGCGTTGTCGAACCAGAGCGGACGCGCGGCGCAAAAGGCCTTCGAAGCCAAGGTCCGCGCCTGCCCGCAGGTGCTGGAATGTCGCCTGATCAGCGGCGCGTTCGACTACAGCCTGCGCATGCGCTGCCGTGACATGGAGCATTACCGGGTGTTGACCGAAGTCTGGTTTGACGACCCGGATTTGCACATCGACAAACTGGTCAGCCACCCGGAGCTGGCGATGGTCAAGACCACCATGGAGTAAGATCAAAAGATCGTCCGAACGCGGCCCGAGCCTGCGGCAGCTCCTACTTTGGAATGTGTATCCTTGTAGGAGCTGCCGCAGGCTGCGATCTTTTGCTTTCCGACCCTCACCGAATCGGCTGGGCAACCAGTAATCTTCAGCCGTTTTCATCAGCGCAAAAGCCGTTATCAACCGGGTTTTTCCCACCTCGAAACAGACAATGAGCCTCTCTCGACCCTCATTGAGTCTGTGCCCATGCAAACCACCAATACGGTTTTAATGATTCGCCCGACACGTTTCTCCTTCAATCAGGACACGGCGGCGAACAACCGTTTCCAGCGTCCGGCAACCGTTGCCGAAGACGTACAACTCAAGGCCCTGGCCGAGTTCGATGGCTATGTTGACGCGATGCGTCGGCACGACGTTGAAGTCCTGGTGCACAACGATCGCGAAGCGCCGCATACCCCGGACTCGATCTTCCCCAACAACTGGTGGAGCAGCCACCCGGATGGCACCTTGGTCCTGTATCCGATGCAGGGCCACAACCGGCGTCTGGAGCGGGACAAAGGTGTACTCGACGGGTTGCTGGGTGAATACCGGGTCGAGCAGGTGCTGGACCTGTCCAGCCTCGAAGAGCAGGAGGTTTTCCTCGAGGGCACGGGCAGCATGGTCCTGGATCGGCAACAGCGGATCTGCTACGCCGGTTATTCCACGCGCACCCACGCCCGGGCCCTGGATCAGCTGGTCACCCATCTGGGCTATGAACTGTGTGCGTTCAACGCGGTGGACCGCCAAGGCGTGGCGATTTATCACACCAACGTCATGATGAGTGTCGGCACCCGTGTGGCGGTGGTTTGCCTGGCGTCCGTGCCCCATCCGGGTGAACGTGCGGCGCTGCGTAATCGGCTCGAAACCAGCGGCAAACAGGTCATCGCCTTGAACTGGGCGCAGCTGGAGTCCTTTGCCGGCAACATGCTGGAAGTGCACAACGCAGCGGGCGAGCCGCTGCTGGTGATGTCGCGCACAGCCTGGCAATCGCTGGACGCCGATCAGCGTCGCTTGATCGAAGCTCACACCACGCCGTTGCCGGTGAACATCGACACCATCGAGCGCATCGGTGGCGGCAGCGCGCGCTGCATGCTGGCCGAGGTGTTTCTGCCCAGGCATTCGTCCAGCCAGGAACAAGTGCGATGATCGTCCGCCAGAGTTTCGCCGGCGCTTCGGTGACCAGGTCATTGCGCAAATGCGCGATTACTCGGACGAAGAGGGGGTTTCACCGTTCTGAGAAGCTCTGGGACGGCACTCTTGTTTGATCCATAACCGTCAGTTTGCCGATTGCCGGATCACTTCGGCAGTGGCGCGAGTTGCAGTCGGTACGCTGATTGTCGACGCTCAAGTCGCCAAGGCGTTGGACTTGAGTGCGGGGGGAGCGCGGTGAATGGAGCTTGCGCCGGCTGGACTTCGGGCGTCCATGTATGTGAGAGGACGGCGGAGGTAAATCCGCCTCCTGCTCGATTTCTTCACGGGGCACCTGTTTGCCACTGCCCAACGATTGCTTGTGGCCGATTTCTGCCTTCCACGACCGGCTGAAAACGACCCAGCAGCCTGTCAGCATAGGCAGAAATCGGCCAATAGCGATCTAAAGTTTCTGGAACCTCAACCATAATCTGCCAATCGATCTAATAAGAAAGGGGAGAAGTTAGATGGTGATTTATGACGGCGGCCGATTGCTTCCTGAGCGTGGGGCTAACGTCAGTCAGTGCGGTGCGTTTCAATGGCTGATCACAATAGGCACGATCGATTGTCTGGCCCGAGTGTCCGCTAGTCTTTCTTAGTGACCTGTAAGCCACTTTCGGTATTCGCGATCAATCCATTGAGCTGAATAACTGCTTTGAGTTTTTCGCGTTACACACCGCATCTGCTTCCGCTCGCGTTGGAAATGAAAGGGGAAGGCGACACTTTTCCTTGTTGTCGTAGATGTTGAAGCCAGAAGACACTGTGCTGGAATAGAAACGGGCACCGTTACGTACTGACCCTGTCTCAGTAGGTATCACTGGAATGACATCAACCGAGCGATACCCGCTTAACCAAAATTGGCATGAGGAGAAGCTTGCCCACCTAGGCACGTACTTAACGCGATGCATTCGTCAGGCGAATATGACGTGTGCGTATTGTCGATTTCCATTCATAATACCCATACATCAATATCTCCCCATCCACACCGAAACACGAGAGGTTACGGTCATGTTTGGGAAGATCTCGATTCTTGCAACTGTTCCAATGGGCCTGGCTCTGATTGCCGGCGCCTTGATTCCTTTACAAGCCTCCAGCAATGGCGCCCTTGGCCGCGAGCTCGGTCATCCACTCTGGGCTGCCCTTACTTCGCTGATCGTCAGCTCAGCTGTGCTGATCGCCACCATCGTGGTTCTTCGCATACCGCAGCCAAACATTGCGGGAGCGTTGCAGGGGCCTTGGTGGCTCTGGATAGGCGGATTCAGCGGGGCCATTTACGTCGCAATGGCCACCTTCCTGCCCCCAAAGCTTGGCGCTTCGAACTACATCTTGTTCGTGATGGTGGGTCAGGTCATAGCCGCGATGCTAATCGATCACTTTGGCCTCCTCGGCCTGACCGCGAAGCCAATCAACCTGGTTCGGGTTGCAGGGGTGCTGATCATCTTCTTCGGATTGATCGTGGTTCAAGTGGGCTCAAACAAAGAGCCCGCTAATTCCGGAAAGTTGATTCAGACCGCAACGGTCAACGCGAACCTCAAATAAACCAGAGCCTCCCTTTCGGCTGGTGGTCGCTCTTGGTAGCCAGCCCTTTTTATTCAGGTCGACCCTCTAGTCGAACCAACGCACGCGGCTTGTGTGCGAATAGCCGAGAAATCTTTCTCGGCTGACATGAGGTGCATATGAACGGAAGTTCAGCACTATATTTTCGTAGAAAGATCGGAGTGTTATTTATGAATATCGTGAAACTGCAATTCAGTGATGGCCGTCCGAACGCTGTTGGCCTTGAAGAAGTAAACGCCGTGCTTCGGAGCGTAGGTGTTCGTGCAAGCACCGTGAGCATTCCGGACGCAGCCAAACCCATTTTGAAAGCATCGCAGTCCCGCACTGTCACCGAGGCCGAGCAAGAAGAACTGATCAGGCTCTTCAGCCTGAACCGCGCAGAGTTGCTTGAGCAGATCGAACTGGCTGGCCGTGTGCCCGAGACGCCACGTGGCGGCCTTCTTTCCACCCATCAGCCTGGCGTTGCCCCCTATCCCAAGGTCTATGACATGCTGGCCATCCCTGACGAACACCGTGCCGGCGTTCTGGAGAGCTTCGGTCGCTTCCACGTCAACATGGCCGAGAACGGTGTAGGTATCGATGAAGTGATGACCGTCGTATCGGGCGGCCCCTTCACCTGGATGTTCGTGCTGCCCGAAGGAGTTGTAGTACGGCTCACCGTTGGCCCAGCCAGTGAGGAAACAGCGATTCGCTTGAGTTATCCAGGCATGGGCATTCACGCCGGATACATGGATGCGAAACAGGGCTTGATCGTGGCATATGCTCACGGCCCCGAAGAGTTCGTAGTCCACTACGATGAGCCTACTGCGCCCCATGCGTATCTGTTGAACACCAATCCCTGGGTGGACTTCTCCGGCGACATGCCAACTCTGTTCGACAAGATTCACTAAGTCTAACGCTCACGAGCCTCCGTACCATTTGGCAACGGAGGTTCGCTTTCTGCCTCAGGAGACGATTGAATGTCTATTTTCAAAGTTCAGCACATCGACCACGTTGTCCTGCGAGTTGAGGACATGGAGCGGAGTGTCGATTTCTATACCCAGGTTCTCGGATGCTCAATTAAGAAGCGCAATGACCAGTACGCCATGATCCACCTTACAGCGGGAAGCTCGATGATCGATCTGGTGGACGTTAATGGCCCCTTGGGTGCCATGGGCGGCGGGGCGCCAGGGAAAGAACGACGTAATGTCGATCATTTCTGCCTTCGAGTCGAACCCTTCGATGAGCAGGCGATCCTTGCCCACTTGCAAGCTTTTGACATCGTTGCTGATAAGGCGGTGACTAGGTACGGGGCCGAAGGCGTTGGTCTATCGATTTACTGCTTCGATCCTGACGGTAATCAGGTTGAGCTCAAAGGCCCCGCTGAGTCGGGAGCTGCTTAAGTCAAGATTCAGGTGCTCTGGCTGCACTTCAAGATTGCTTCCCTGATCCACCTGTTGGCAGGGTCTGCGTCTTTACGGGCATGCCATGCTTGTTGATAGGACAGGACGGGAAGATCTAGAGGAGCATCGAACGTTCGAAGCGTTGGATATCTGTCGAGCCCACTGACGGCCCAGCTCGCAACGGTCAGGATAAGGTCTGTGCCGGCAATGAGCTCGATTGCGGCGCTCCAATGAGGAAGTGCCACAGCGATTCTTCGACGCAGTCCCATGCTTGCCAGCACTCTTTCGATCTCGTCATTCGCATCAGGCCGAAGGGCAAGCATCACATGCGGACGCTCCAGCCATTCCTCCAGCGTCAGGCAGCCACATTCCGGTAGGGCGCTTTCGTCGGCGAGGCTGACAAAATGCTCCGGGAAAAGCTCCTGCACATGGATGCCATCCGGATACTCCGGAAAGATACCAAGCGCCACATCGAGCTCACCATCAGCTAATTGGGCCATCATGGTTTCACGACTCGCTTGGCTGACAGCCAGATCCACTCCAGGCGCTACATTGCGAACATGCCGTACCAAGCCAGGCAGTACCCGGCGAGTGGCATAGTCGGACAGCGATAGCCGGAACCGTGCTTGAGAGCTGCTGGGGTCGAAGTCAGAAGCCCCCAGCAAGTCATTGAGGTGCCTTAACGCCTGTTCAAGAGGCCCTAGCAAGCTTTGAGCTCTGGCGGTGAGCACCAATTGCCCTTCGCGACGGATCAGCAATTGATCGTCAAAGTGCGCTCGAAGTTGAGCCAGGGCATGGCTGACAGCTGGCTGGCTTTTATGCAGTCGAACCGATGCCCGAGTCACGTGCCGCTCCAACAACAATGCATGAAGGGTCAGCAATAGATTTAGGTCGATTCTTCGTAGCTCTTCCAGCATGGGCTCGAATCTGTCAGGTGCGTCAGGACAGCGTACCAAACTGTCGTAAGCGATGACAGATCACTCTACCGGAGCAGGGTGACGACTCCCGGAGCAATACCGAAATTGTTGCCTTGACTGGTTCAATCCACATCCCAAAGCGGACGCTCACACTCGAAGTCAGCGGGTTGAAGCCGTCATGCTGTCGTATGATCCGACTCCCTACGAAAAGCAATTTACACCTGAGGCGTAACAGGTAGTCGCGATTGCGCAATCAACCACTCGATGAAATTGCTCACTTCCTCACGATCGCGATTACCTTCGCTGCACACGCAGTAATAGTTCTGCAAAGCTGGCACGGCAAGGGCGAGAGGCTGTACCAGTCGGCCTTCATCCAGATCGCGGGCGGACACAACCTCGTCGCTGAGTGCCACGCCGTACCCATCGCGAGCAGCTTGCAGAACCATGCCGAAATCATCGAAGTAAATATCCGAGTCACTCGATTGTCCAAAGCGTGCCTCGGACAGCCAGCGTCGCCACTGGGCGCCATCGTCTTCATGAAGCAATCGATAATGAGCCAGGTCGGACACGCTTCGAATGGCCTTGGGGCCGCGCAATAGTTGGGGGCTACATACGGGTGTCATGCGGATGCCGTGCAGTAATCGCCACCAGAAGCCAGGCCAGGGAGGGACGCCGTAAATCACGGCCAGATCGGCTCGTCGCCAATCAACTGTATTGAAGTAACTTGCGGTGATGACATTCAACTTGATGTGCGGATTGTCATCCATGAACGCGAAAAGCCGTGTGGCAAGCCAAGTGACGCCATGCACGCTGGGAATAGAAAGCGTCAGTTCGATTTTCTGCCGTTCTCCCTCATGTTCACTGGACAGCTGTCGCACCCCATCCTGGATTTCGCAAATCGCGTTGGCTACCCGATGTTGCAAGAGACGGCCATTGTCGGTCAGGACCAGTCGTCGACCTTGCTTCTCGAATAACTCCTTACCCAGCCCACTTTGCAGAACCCGAAGCTGCTGACTGATTGCGCCCGTGGTGACATGTAACTCCACCGCCGCCGCGGCAATATTCCCCAGTCGTGCGACACATTCGAATACCCGAAAACTATGGAGAGGTGGGAGCGCCATTGCCGTGCCTATATTTCAGTTTTTCTAAAGAATAACCCTATAAAAAGTTTAGCTTGTTTGCCCTCTTTGTCGCCAGCACCATTGCCCTGCGTTACCGCATTCCTCCTCTAAGCCACTAAAACAACAAGAGAAATGTCATGAGACAAGTAGCCGCAATTTTTCTGGGTTTGGGTATGGCCAGCAGCTTGGCCGTTGCAGCTGATCTGAGCAGCACGAAACCTTCGTTCGCTCAGGGCGACACATTAAAAGTCTGTACGGCCGGCGAGTTTCCACCGATGGAGTTCTACGCCAAGCCCGGCGACACCCAGATGGTTGGTTTTGAGGTGGATGTCATGGCTGCGCTGGCCAAACACTGGGGCGTAAAACTCCAGTTGGTTGTGGGCGATTTCAAAGGTCTGTTGCCGTCTCTCGACTCAGAACGTTGTGATGTCGTTGCCAGCGGCATGACCCTTACCAGCGAACGTTTGAAGCGCTACGACGGTGTTGGCTATTTCAAATCGTCCAAGGTCATGGTGACGTCGGCACGGGATGAGCAAACCCGCAAACCGGAAGATCTGAGCGGCAAGGTGATCGCTATCGAGGCGGGCACCACCTACGAGGACACGGTAAAGGCTCTCAACAAACAGCTGGTAGAAAACGGTCGCAAGCCCATCAGCATGCAGACGTACCCGTCGGCTTCGGCGGTCATCCAGCAGGTTCTCGTAGGGCGAGCAACCGCGACGATCACCCAGGATACAACGGCGGCTTATCGCAGTACCCAGGTACCTGGGCAACTACAGATTACCTACACCTATCCAGACGCTGACCTGTTTGGACTTTACCTGCGCAAGAACACTGCCGATTTGCAACAACTCAACAATGCGCTGGGTGCCTTGCAGCAAAGTGGTGAACTGAAAACGCTGCTCGCCAAGTGGAATCTGCCAACCCAGTCGACAGACGTCCAATTGGCTCAGCAGTAAGGGTGAGCGTCATGGTGTTTGATTCTTCGTTATTCCTGGACGCCGTATTCGGCTGGCCGCTGGCTAAAGGGGCGCTGCTGACCCTTGTGTTGTCGGTTGGCGTGATGGCGTTGTCCATGGGTGTTTCGCTGTTCACCGGCTCCTGTGCAACTTCGTCGCGGCGCGGCGTGCGCTGGTCGATGGCCAGTTATGTGTGGTTGTTCCGTGGTGCTCCGGCGTTGCTGGTCTTGCTGTTTATCTGGAATGGGCTACCGCAACTGTTCCCCAGTTTTCGTGGTGGCTGGTTCACGCCTTTTCTGGCGGCATTCATTGCTCTGACGCTGATACAGATCGCCTATCTGACCGAGATATTTCGCAGTGCATTTGCTGCGGTGAGCAGCGGCCAGCGCGAAGGCGCAGCGGCATTGGGCCTGCATCGATCACAAGTGTTCATGTTGGTGGTGTTGCCGCAAGCCTTACGTATTGCGCTACCTGCTTTGGTTAACGAGTTCATCTCGCTGCTCAAGGCGACTTCCCTGGCGACCATCATCTCTTTGAATGAATTGATGACCACCACCCAGTTTGCAATTGCCACGAGTTTTCAGTTCCTGGAGTGGTACAGCGCTGCGTTGGTTTACTACATGTTGCTGGTCTCGGTATTGACGGGCTTGCAGATGCGCGTCGAGCGCGTTCTTTCCAATGGCTACCGCTAAGGGCGGTTTTCCGGGCAAAACAGGAGACACCATGAAACTGTCCATTGATACGCCAGTCGCGCTTGCCAAGACTCAGCCAACTGCGGTGGAAATTCGGGGGCTTGGCAAATGGTACGGGACGTTCCAAGTACTGAAAAATGTTGATCTGGATGTCCAGCAGGGCGAACGGGTGGTCATTTGCGGGCCCTCCGGTTCTGGCAAGTCCAGCCTGATTCGCTGCATCAATCGCCTGGAGGAACACCAGGAAGGACGCATCGTCGTCGACGGCGTGGAACTTACCGGTCAGCTCAAACGCATCGACCGGGTGAGTAGTGAAGTGGGTATGGTGTTTCAGCATTTCAATCTATTTCCTCACCTCACTATTCTTGAAAACTGCACCCTGGCTCCACGTTGGGTACGCAAAATGCCTCGTCGAGAAGCAGAGGAACTGGCCATGCATTACCTGGAGCGGGTACGCATCCCGGACAAAGCCCACTGCTATCCCGCCAAACTGTCGGGAGGCCAACAGCAGCGAGTTGCCATTGCACGAGCCTTGTGCATGAACCCCCGAGTGATGCTGTTCGATGAACCAACCTCAGCGCTGGACCCGGAGATGATCAAAGAGGTGCTCGACACCATGGTTCAACTGGCGGAAGAGGGGATGACCATGGTGTGTGTTACCCACGAAATGGGCTTTGCTCGCAAGGTGGCTGACAAAGTTGTCTTCATGGATGCAGGTCAAATCGTCGAGTGTGGTTCGCCTGATCAAATATTTACCCAGCCGAGCCACGAACGAACCCAGCGCTTTCTTGGCCAGCTTCTGCATTGAGGTGCTCCATGAGGGATGAATGGTACGAAAGGCAGGACCTGGGCGATGGCATCACGTGCTTGAGCGAGCCTTATGTGCACCGCTACTTTGCCGCCAACCTCTTTCACGTGCGAGGGCGCGATGCCGATCTGGTGATTGATTTCGGCATGGGGTTGGTTCCGTTACGACCAGCCCTGGCTCTAGAAGAAGGTAAGCGGCTTATTGCGGTGGCGACCCATATTCATGCCGACCATGTCGGCGGTTTCCATGAGTTCGAAACACGACTCGGGCACCCAGCTGAGGCGGAAGATTTTGCCCGCATGGTTGATCAGGACACCTTGGCTCATGTGTTTCGCAGCTTGCCGGGCGCAGTGACGCAATCACCTTGCCTGAACTGGTCGCCGGAGCACTACTGCATCAGGCCGGCTCCATTGACCCAGACCGTAGAGGAGGGAGATATCATCGATCTGGGAGACAAACAGCTACGGGTACTTCATTTACCCGGTCACTCTCATGGCTCCATCGGCCTACTCGACGAATCTGCAGGTGTGCTTTTCAGTGGTGATGTCATCTACATCGGTGGATTGGTCGATAACCTGCCCTGCTCGAACCAGGCTCTTTACCGTCAGACGATGCAACGCTTGATCGATCTGGAGGTGCAGTGCATTCACGGAGGACATGGCGCAGTCATGTCCTCCGAGCAGATGAAGGCTATTGCGAGGCAATATCTTCACGGCACATCAGCCAAGGCAACGATCTGATCGGGCGGGTTATCGAATAGAGTGTTATATCCGTCTGGAGCATCGTTTCACCGTAAACGATTGCCCACTTTTGGCCATTGCTGCCGTTCATGAAGGGCAGCTTCTGGCCGATTGTCGCCTGTTGCGATGGGCTGAAACCGACCCATAACTGCCTGTCGCAGTAGCCAGAAATTGACCGCCCGGATCTATACCCAGGTGCAGACGGATTCTAGATTGCTTGTATCCCCCCTGGGGGGATAAGATTCACGTAATTCTCTAATCGCGAAGACTCAAATCATGAGTGAGCACGAACACGCGCACCCACACGTCCACCAAAGTCATGAGGCGATCATCAAACGCCTCAAGCGGGCAGACGGCCATTTACGCGCAATCATCACCATGATCGAAGAGGGGCGTGAGTGCGTAGACATTGCCCAGCAGCTGCATGCTGTTGAAAAAGCGGTGTGCCAAGCCAAGCGCACGCTCATACAGGATCACATTGATCACTGCCTGGAGGACACTGTCTCGGCGTTGAACAATGGCGAGCGCGCACCACTGGAAGCCTTCAAGCAAATCACCAAGTACCTCTAGGTCTGACATGCCCAATTTCGCTGAACTGCTGCAACAAGGCGGGGCTCACGCCTGGCTGTATTTCCCGAGCGCCATTCTGCTCGGTGCCTTGCATGGCCTGGAACCAGGCCATTCAAAAACCATGATGGCGGCCTTTATCGTGGCCATCCGTGGCTCGGTCAAACAGGCCGTTCTGTTGGGCTTGGCCGCGACGCTGTCGCACACCGCAGTGGTCTGGTTGGTCGCCATCGGCGGCATGTACCTGGGCCAAGGCCTCGACGCTCAAACCACTGAGCCGTACTTCCAGATGGCGTCCTGCGCACTGATCATCGTGATTGCGCTTTGGATGCTGTGGCGTACCTGGCGCGGTGAGCAGATGTTCAAGTTCGAGCAAGGTGATGACCACCACCACGGCGAACATGACCATGACCATCATGATGAAACCCACCGAATCGATACCGGCCATGGCCGTGTCGAACTGTCGATATTCGAAGTAGACATGCCACCGCATTGGCGCCTGAAAACATTGACCGGACATGCCTGGGCTGCCTCAGATGTTCGCCTGATGACGACTCGTCCAGACGGAAGCACGCAATCCTTCTCTTTTGTCGAGCGCGAAGGCTTCCTGGAGTCGGCAGTCGATATCCCGGAGCCGCATGAATTCAGTGCTCGCTTGAGTCTTGGGCATGCGGGGCATTCCCATGATTACGATCTGGAGTATCAGGAGCATGATCACGGGCATGCGCCTTCCGGGCCGGAAGGCCTGGAGTTGTCGATTGATGGCTATCAGGATGCGCATGAACGTGCGCATGCCAACGACATCCGCAAGCGCTTTACCAACCGTGAGGTCACCACAGGCCAGATCGTCATGTTCGGTCTTACAGGCGGTTTGATTCCGTGCCCTGCGGCCATCACCGTACTGCTGCTGTGCCTTCAGGTTAAAGAAGTGGCGCTGGGTGGGATGCTGGTTCTGTGCTTCAGCATTGGCTTGGCGATTACCTTGGTGGCGGTGGGAGTGGCGGCGGCCATTGGCGCTAAACAGGCGTCCAATCGCTGGCCATGGCTGGGCACCGTGGCTCGTCGTGCGCCATACCTGTCCGGTCTGTTGATCATCGGTGTAGGTCTGTACGTAGGCTTCCATGGCTGGATCGGCCTGACCGCATAACGCTGTGTAACCGGGACTCTTCACATTTGCGCAGGCCAGTTATGCGTTTCACCTTGGCATTCCTTGCACCATGCGTAGAGTGCGTCATACAGGATCAGGCCGTGTACCAGCATCTCATGGTCATTCGCAAAGCACTTCGACAGTCCCAGTGAGATGGCGTACAACCCGGCCGATTGCGGCGTTAGATCCAGGCGAGAGGTATCAGCGCCGCGCACGATCCTGGCCAGATGCTGCAAGGCGGGTTCACTGAGCCGGTACTTCTTTAGAAATGCATCGAAGCTGCACAGCTCGCCCTCATGGGTCAGCTCAACGCCGGGAATGTCGTAAGGTGCAGCATCTTTCTCTGCGGCTATCCGCAGCACATCAGCGCTGGGCACATACAAAAACTCGGGTTGCGGATCGATAAAACGAGCGATCAACCAAGGACAGGCGATGCGGTCGATCTTGGGTCGTTCACGGGTAATCCACCTCATGGAACACCTCCTGCCTAGCTCGGTAGGCTGGGTGATCTGGCGAGCCCGGTGCCCGCCATAGACTGTTAACCAGCTCGTGTTTTCAGCGCAACAGATGCACTGCCAAGCCGACGAGTGCGCAGGTCATCAGCACCTGAATAACGCCCCGCTTGAAGCGGAACAAGGCAATTGCCGCTGCAATGGCGATCAGGGCTGAGGGCCAATCGAGGTTGCCGCTGAAGCCCTTCGGCCATAGCACGTGATAACCGAAGAAACACGCCAGATTGAGGATCACGCCGACGACTGCCGCTGTAATGGCAGTTAGCGGTGCCGTGAACTTGAGTTCGTTGTGGGTCGACTCCACCAGCGGGCCACCCGCGAGGATGAACAGGAACGAGGGCAGGAAGGTGAACCATGTCACCAGGGAGGCGGCGACAGCCCCAGCCAGAAACATTTGATCGGCACCGAACACTTGCGAGACATAGGCCCCGACAAAGCCGACGAAGGCCACCACCATGATCAGCGGCCCTGGTGTGGTTTCGCCTAACGCCAATCCGTCGATCATTTGTGTCGGGGTTAGCCAGCCATAGTGACCAACCGCGCCCTGGTACACATATGGGAGTACCGCGTAGGCCCCGCCAAACGTCAGCAGCGCCGCTTTGGTAAAGAACCAGCCCATCTGGGTCAAAGTGCCTTCCCAGCCAAAGAGTGCGGTCAAAATCCCCATTGGCAATGCCCATAGTGCGGCGCCAATCAGTGCGAGCGATGCCAATTTCAACCAGCTGAACCGGGCATGCTCCGGGGACGGAGTGTCGTCATCGATCAAGGCCGGGCCGAAGGATTTTTTTGCGGCGCTATGGCCCCCGGCTCTGAATTTTTCGGGTGCCAGGCGTCCGCCGACATAACCGATCAGTGCGGCACCCAGAACGATCAAAGGGAACGGCACATTGAACGCGAAGATTGCGGTGAATGAGGCTGCCGCTATCGCCCATAGCCAATTGTTCTTCAATGCCCGAGAGCCTATTCGATGGGCCGCCTGCACGACGATGGCGGTCACGGCGGGCTTGATGCCATAGAAGAGCCCCGCAACCACAGGCACTTCGCCGAAGGCGATGTACATCCACGACAAAGCGATCAGGATGAACAAAGAGGGCAGCACAAACAGCACGCCCGCAATCACCCCGCCCCAGGTTCGATGCATCAGCCAGCCGATATAGGTTGCCAACTGCTGAGCCTCTGGCCCAGGGAGCAACATGCAGTAGTTGAGGGCATGCAGGAATCTGCGCTCGGATATCCAGCGCCGCCGCTCTACCAACTCCTGATGCATGATCGAGATCTGTCCCGCAGGCCCGCCGAAGCTGATGAAGCCGAGCTTCAACCAGAACCGGAACGCTTCACGCAAACTGATCGCTTCCGGCCTCAACAGCTCTTCTTCAACCATTGGTGCCAAATCCTTACTCATTGGGTTGTTCCTCTTTCACAAACCCGGCGAGCAGACCGTCGAAAATGCCGCTCGCAGCGACCAGCAAATGGTCGTCGTGGGTAATGGTTTCGCGCAGTCCTGCCAGCACACGCTCGACACCGGCAGCCTCCACCGGCTGAATGCCTCCGATATCGAGGTAGTGCACCAGGGCCGCAATGCGGTTCAGACCGGACTCTTGAAGCTCAAAACTGGCTTGCAGGGTTTCGAAGCTCACGCGGTTGCCGACATGACTGAAAGTCGCCTCATCGAAATCGAAGCCCAACGCATCGGCCGGACAGTCCTGTGGCGTGTCCAGCCAGAGGATCTGAGCATTGGGGTCAATGAAGCGACGGATCAGCCAGGCACAAGCCAGGCGGTCAACCCAAGGACGCTTGCGGGTTGCCCAGAGTCGCCCCTGAAAGTCGTCACGGTTGAGCACCGTTATGGGTATGTTGTGGCTGTGCGGTTCGTCTGGGGACAGGACTCTGCTGACTGCTGTCTCCAACTCCTGCAAAGCAGCGTCGATTTGTTGCTTCGGTTTGCCTGGGAAGTAATCGATGCTGGTCAGCAGGTCGTAGGTTTTACGCAGTTTGCGAACCTGTTTCGTGAGGGCCAATGCGTTTTCAGGATTGAGCTGCCCACGGCATTCTTCGATCTCTGCGTGTAGCTTGCCGTAGTCCTCGCTGCGGTCGAACAACCCGACAAAACGCTCACCGTCAGGATCCATGACAGGCAGGATAAATGCGGTGCCATTGATGGCCAGGATGTCCCGTTCGACAGCTGCGAGCGCTTCACGACAGACACCGGTATCAGGCAGCAGATAGGCACCATCACGCAGAACCGCTGCACCAGCAGCTTTCAGTGCACGCCAAGCGCGCATGCGCTCGGTGGCATTCGCTGTCGGTAAGCCAAGAATCAACGCTAGCCAGTTTAACATGTAGAGTTCGCTAGTTTTTTGTAGTGATGTTTACAGTAGCGCTGATTCGGGCGGTCGAAAAGCCCCCTTCATGACGTAATGCTGTTCAGTTAAGCGAATGTGGTCCTCTGTAGGAGCAAGCTCGCTCCTACAATTTCCTTGACTGAACAGCATTGCCTTCATGACGGAAATTTTGGCGAATTGGCTTGAGACGGGAGTAAGCAGGGTGTGCGATATGGGCACTACCAGAAAGGCATTGATTTTTAGAAATGGATTTCAGCGGTCTTGAGGCCCAAGTCTCGAAGCTCGGCGATCAGGTCATCCAGATGCCCGAAAGACTCCACTTCCTCGTTGTCATCAACCAGGAAATAACTTCTCCCGGCGTCCTTCTTGAAGAACACGATCCACTCCTTGGGGTTGGTCGGATTCGCGATCACATGGGTGTCAAAGGTCACGCCTTCGGCGTGTTTGCTTTTCACAGTTTTACGATTCATGTCAGTCACCACGCTACGCGCGCTCTCAAGATTCTCTATTTGCAGTGCATGCCCGCCCAGCTCCATCTGAACTTTCACTATAAACATCTCCAGCCGCACGAAGCGGTGGATCAAGGGCATTTCAATTATCACTGTATGTTAATATTATGCACATGCATCCACTGAGGAGCTAGCCATGATTGCAATAGGTGAGGCATGGAAGGCGGGGTTGTTGGGGCGAGAGCATTGGCTCCGCAATTTGGTGTCTGGCGTGATCGTCGGGGTCGTGGCGCTCCCCCTTGCAATGGCGTTTGCCATTGCATCTGGCGTCAAACCTGAGCAAGGCATCTACACCGCAATCATCGGTGGTCTGCTGGTTTCACTCTTTGGCGGAAGCCGCTTGCAGATTGCCGGGCCGACAGGTGCGTTCATCGTGATTCTGGCGGGGGTCACGGCCAAGCATGGTGTTGACGGTCTGCAAATCGCCACGATGATGGCGGGGGTCATGTTGTTATTGCTGGGGATGGCCCGCCTCGGTGCAATCATCAAGTTTATCCCTGACCCGGTGATAGTCGGATTCACTGCGGGCATCGGCGTGATCATCTGGGTCGGACAGTGGAAAGACTTTTTCGGTTTACCGAAGATCAGTGGAGAGCATTTCCATGAAAAGATCTGGCATTTGCTCCAGGCGCTCCCGGATCTTCACATGGCCACGACCCTGCTGGCGGTACTTAGTCTTTTGCTGGTCACAACCGCGTCCAGAATTCCCGGACTCAAACGGGTACCTGGCCCATTAGTCGCAATGGCAGTAGCTACAGCGATACAGTCAACCTTTCATTTCGAGGGGGTAGCCACGATTGGCAGTGCATTTGGGGGCATACCTCAAGGCCTTCCAGCGTTGAGCCTGCCTGAAATCACGTTGTCTCGCGTCATCGATTTGATTGGTCCGGCGTTCACTATCGCCATGCTTGGAGCAATCGAATCGCTGCTGTCCGCAATGGTGGCCGATGGCATGGCGGGCACCAAGCACGATTCCAATCAGGAACTGATCGGTCAGGGAGTGGCTAATCTGGTCACGCCATTGTTTGGCGGTTTCGCAGCTACCGGAGCCATTGCCCGTACTGCAACCAATATCCGTAACGGCGGCACGAGCCCGCTGGCCGGCATTACGCACGCGGTCACCTTGGTGCTTATTATTCTGTTTCTGGCACCTCTGGCCTCAAACATCCCACTGTGCGCTCTGGCCGCCATTCTTTTCGTGGTCGCGTACAACATGAGCGAGTTGAAGCACTTCAAACGCATGGTCCAGCGGGCTCCACGCGCAGACGTAGCTATTCTGCTCATCACTTTCAGCCTCACAGTGTTCAGTGACCTGGTGATCGCCGTGAATATCGGCGTCATTCTTGCGATGCTGCACTTCATGCGCCGCATGGCCTCATCTGTGGAGGTGCAACAGGTAATCGAGCACGAGCTTGAAGAAGAGCTGAGGGCCAATGGCCACACTCGCCTGCCGCCAGGGACATTGATTTATACGATTGAAGGGCCATTGTTCTTTGGCGCGGCTGAGACCTTCGAGCGAGTCTTGGCACAGACCCATACCGATCCACGTCTGCTGATTATTCGCTTGAAGCGTGTACCGTTTATGGATATCACTGGCTTGCAGGTGCTGGAGGAGGTCATTCAGCAACTGCACAAACGCAACATCGTGGTGAAACTCTGCGAAGCGAACACGAAGGTGCTCCACAAGCTCGATAGGGTAGGTATCTTGCAAGAAATCGGCACGGAGCATTACCACGCCGACTTCAACACCGCGCTGGCTAAAGCGGTCAGTATTGCAGAGGGCCCGTCGACCCTCTAGGGGCTTACCGCCCGTATCAGGTTATGACTTGGTAGTGGCAGCATGCTTACTTTTGGTCGAATAGCTGGCACCGTGGGTGTCCAGGTAGTCACGAATCAGTTGACGGACAACCTGCGAAGGTGTCAGGTCTTGTGCTGCACAGAGTTCCTCGAAGGCTTTTTTCTTGACGGGATCAATGAGCACAGTGAGGCGCGCAGTCTTGCTTTCCATAGGGTATTCAATCGCTCAAGTCGCTAGATGTTAATCAAATTGTAATTGCCTTGTCCCGTGCTGTCACTGTGCTGCTCGTTACTTCGACTTTACCCACAAGAAAAGATTTGGCTCTCACTGTGGGTGATGAGCCGGATCTGCTTCGACTCAGCGTGGATAATCCCCATCCCCTGCCTTATGTCCGGCTTTCAAAGCCCGGACGACATATCGACGGCCTTAACCAGCGATAGCGCATCCGGGTGAAAGATCAGGTTCAACTCACGATCAATCGTCGAGCCGCGCTGATCGATCCAAATACCGATCTCTTCAACGGCACAACCCAGGGCCATGATGTTCTGTTTAAGGCGGTGGAGCAGGGCGGGGGGAAGGTCGTTTGGCATGGCCGGTCCGCTACCGGTGCCACCTTCCTATGGCTAGGGAGACTGGGGCAATTAACTGTACGCGTCCGGCAAAGTCATCTGGCTGACTCCGCTAGTCCAGGGATGGTGTCCACCTGATTTTCAGGAAGGACAGCTAACCCTTGGCCGATGAGAATAACGAGACATTCGTTGTTAGATAATTGCGTTCGCGTGAACATTTTTACCTGCTTGTGCAGCAGAAGTTGGTAAGGAGTCTAAAATTGAAATTCCATAGGTCGGTCCATCCCATATCTGCGTAATGATGCGAGGGACCGTTGGCATGTAGGCGCCTCCAACACCGGTCCGGTGTTGGCTGAATGGATTTAAAATTGGAGGGAGCCATGAGCAATCTCATCGCCACCGGCGAGCCACCTGAAGCCGTTCGCCTCATAGTCAAGATTTACGCCTACTTGGTGCTCGCGGGATTTTCGTTGGTTCCGGCCTATCTGATTGGCTACTTATACTTCTTTCAAGACCCCAGCCTTACATTCGAGAATCACCTGTTCCATATCGTTGCGATCACGACAGCCACCTTGGCAGGCTTGTTTGTTACTTACGTAACGTGGCGCTGCTATCAGTCATCGGGAGATCCGCTGCTGCGATGGATGACGCTTGGTTTTCTCGGTTTTGTACTGATCTACGCGTTGCATGGTGCGTTCACTGGGCAAGCCCACCACAATATCTGGCTCTTCCTGCTCTATGGACCGGCCTCTCGACTGGTCATGTCGATTCTGCTGTTAGTTGGAATGCTGTCGTACCACCGCCCACCAGATGTCGCGGACCAACGAATGAAGGCCCGCCCGTGGTTGACCTGGATAGGACTGTTCCTGCTGGTTGACGTGGCAGTGGCGTACGTTGCGTACTCGTCGATCGCCGGCAATCTCGCGGTGCGCCTCTCGATGGAAGGTGGTGCCCTCGTTCTTTCCACATTGACCGTGATAATGCTCCTGCTGCGCCGTATCCGTTCGCCGCTGATGATGATTTTTGTCATCTCGGTTACCGCGTTCGCGCTGTCATCTTTCGCCTTCATCCTTGCACGTCCGTGGAACCATATGTGGTGGCTCGCTCATGCGATCTTCGCCGGTGGATTCTTCATGTTGAGCTATGGGGTAGTGCAAGCGTTCCTCACCACGCGGTCGTTCTCGAAGATTTACAGCCAAGAGGAGTTAATGGTGCGTCTTGCCGAAGCGATGGCGTACACCGAGAGTGCCCTGCAGGAACTCCAGCGCACCAATCAAGAACTCGGGCACCTTGCGGCGACCGACCCACTGACAGGTGCTGATAATCGGCGTCGGTTCATGGAGCGAGTCGAAGTCGAAATTGGCCGGACCGCGCGCGGCGGTGCGCCGTTCTCCGTGTTGGCACTCGATCTGGATAATTTCAAGTCCATCAACGATCGCTTCGGGCATCAGGTTGGCGATGACATCCTGAAGAGTTTCGTGGAGATATGCCTCGATTCGATCCGGCCATATGACGGCGTAGCCCGAGTGGGCGGGGAAGAATTCATGATACTGCTACCTCAGACTTCACTTGAAGGCGCGCACGTAATCGCTGAGCGTCTGCGAAGCACCGTTGCAAATAGTTCTTCTCATGGCCTGCCGCGGTCAACCGTGGTCACAGTTAGCATCGGCGTATCGCAATCTGGCCGCGACGGCGACACTATCGAGGTAATTCTGCGTACAGCCGATCAACGCCTGTATCACGCTAAACACGAAGGCCGTAACCGTGTGGTCACTACCGTCAAAACCAGCCTCCAACCTCTGCCCTGACCATTATCTCGACGTCGCTGAAAGCGTCGGCACCGATACCCAGCTTTGCGTCACAGCATCGGGTGTTGTTCGATCTCCACATTCTGAGCGCACCATTCACGACATACGACCGCTTTTGGCCGAGAGCGTGTAAAAACACAACTACGCTCAAAAGCCCTGTATCGAATGATTATTTCGTTGTACGTTGAGTCCGCGGGAGGCCTTGATCTGAAAGACCGTCCCTAGCCACAACACTCGCAAGGAATGCAGATGATCGATGGTCCCGCCGTTTTGACAGTCTTTTTGGTTTACCTGGCCGGTGTCGTTATTCCAGGGCCAAATTTCGTTGCAGTAGTCCACAAAGCGGTAGCTGCTACGCGGTCAGAAGCTTTGGCCTTGGTAGCAGGCATCGTATTGGTCAATTTATTCTGGGCCACCTGTGCAATCGCAGGTATTGGCGTTGTATTTGCTGCGTTCCCTTGGGCGGCGCTGATCGTAAAAATTCTGGGGGCAGCCTATCTGATGTGGTTTGGATTCCGACTGCTGCTCAAGGCCGGGAAGAGCGCGCTTGCCCCCTGTAATAATGCTGTCGTCGGAAACTTTCGGCAGTCATTCATTCAGGGGGTCGTTACGAACATTGGCAACCCTAAATCCATGGCCTTCTATGCCGCTATTTTCTCAGCGGCAGCCCCCACCCACGTTTCACCAAGCACGTTTTTGTCGATGCTGGCAGTCGTAGTGGTGGTTTCGATGACTTGGTATGGAGTGGTCGCAATCGCTCTTTCGCAACCTGAGATCGCTTCAGCGTATCGAAGGAGGAAAAAAGCTATTGATCGATTATGCGGTGGTTTGATTTTGTCTCTAGGGATCCGGCAGCTGGTTCAATAAGTCTACGATTGAGTATCTATCCAGCCCGAATACCCTTGCTATGATTTCTGAGGATTTCATCGCAAGGATCGCCCATGAAGCGCTTTATTCAAGGTGAACATCGGGGTCAAGGCACCTTGCTTCCGTCGAGCCTCGACGATTACGTCAGCGACACCAATCCGGTGCGTGTAGTCGACGTTTTCGTCGACGAACTCAACATTTGATCGTTGCGCATGAGGTCACCAACGTCGGCTCCGACTGCGCCATTAAACCGCAGCGCACACCGAGCACGGAGCGGCGAGTCCGGCGCTGGGAGCATGGAGCCAGCCCGGATGAAGTGAAGGTAAAGCTGGGGAAAATCCTCCAAGGCGCTGACCCTCCACATTCTGAGGCGGCGGTTCAAACACTGTTACACGACGCCGGATTCGGGGACGCGACTCGTTTCTTCCGCAGCCTGTTCTGGAGTGCTTGGTTGACGTGCAAAATGGTTTGAACCTGGACGCGACAGACAGTTTCTGGCCGGTTTCTGCCTACCGTGACGGGCAGAAACCGACCCAGGCTGCCGGTCATTTGTGTCTACAGCAGCAAGGACGATTCAGGTTGAAAATATGAGTAACGAAAGTCCACACACCAACGCCGAGCGTCTTCGTATTCCTCGCATTGTCTGGACGTTGGGTTTTGTCAGCCTTTTCATGGACCTGTCTTCTGAGTTGGTACACAGCTTGCTGCCGGTGTTTCTGGTTACGACATTGGGTGCGAGTGCATTGACCGTCGGGGTGATCGAGGGGATTGCCGAGTCGACCGCCATGCTCGTCAAGATTTTCTCCGGTGCTTTCAGCGATTTTATCGGGCGGCGCAAAGGATTGCTTTTGCTTGGATATGGTTTAGCCGCGTTGTCCAAACCCCTTTTTCCTCTGGCTCACTCGGTTGAAGTTTTCTTTACAGCGCGTTTTCTGGATCGAATTGGCAAAGGCATTCGAGGGGCACCACGAGATGCTCTGATCGCAGATGTGGCGCCACCAGAAATCCGTGGCGCCTGTTTTGGGCTGCGGCAGTCGATGGATACCGTCGGGGCTGTTCTTGGCCCTGCTCTGGCCATCGTGCTCATGTTATGGCTCGCAGATATACAGCTAGTCCTGTGGTTTGCAGTTATTCCGGCAGCAGTGGCGGTGGTTCTCATTGTCACAGGAGTAAAAGAACCCACACACCTCCCGACCGAACACACATTTCGATCTCCAATTCACTGGAGAGTCGTTGACGACTTCTCTTCCGGGTATTGGTGGATCGTCATCATTGGAGGGGTGTTTACGCTGGCTCGTTTCAGCGAGGCATTTCTGGTACTACGAGCGCAACAGACAGGCCTGTTGGTCGCCTGGATTCCGCTGGTGATGGTGGTCATGGCGCTTTTCTATACGTTGTCCGCTTACCCGGCCGGCTGGCTATCCGATCGGATCAGTCGAGCGAAGTTGCTCTATGTGGGGATGGTCTTGCTCGTCTTGGCGGATCTGCTACTGGCTCAATCCAGTTCTGTAATCATGATGATGCTGGGCGTTGCCTTGTGGGGGCTTCATATGGGGTTCAGTCAAGGCATTCTTGCGTCGTTGGTGGCCGACAATGCCCCCCATGCGCTCAAGGGCACCGCGTTCGGTATTTTCAATTTGGTCAGTGGTGTATGCATGCTGATCGCCAGTGTTCTTGCGGGCTGGCTATGGCAGCACTTTGGGGCAGGCAGCACGTTCCTCATGGGGGCGTTGCTTGCCGCAACGGCTCTGCTCATATTGTTGTTCAAGCAGCAGTAAGGTGTCCCGTGGTGTATTCACATCGGTCTGTGTCGACGTCAGCGTGACAAGGGATAGGGGATGATAGGCACGCACTTCCAAAACGGAGCCTATCCAAAGCGGTGAAGTACGCCCGTTCGTGAGCTCGAAATCGACGACCCACACTCGAAGCGGTTAAGAAGGGAGAGGAGTGTTTTTGGGTTGAAAGCATTAATAATCGACCGATTAATAATAGTCTACGCTCAACACAAACGGCTTGTCGATGGGCGTTGAAAAGGGGGGGTAGGTCAATCACATGAAGGACAGGTGCCGTATGGGCATCGACCTGGAAAGGTGAGTGCTGGCAATGAAGTATCCCGCTTATTTACGCCAATGATGCACACGGGAGGCGTTGATTGCACCCAGGCAGCTTTTGCGCACGACGCAACATGACGTTGCGCCATGTCCATATTCTCTCGGTGGGGCGTGCCGCCTATTTTGTGACCTGACAAACATCAGGCGGGTGACCTTTATTGGAAAGTCACCGCTGTCGAACCTCAGGAGTTCATGGCATGAGCGTTTCAACAAGCGGCACAGCAGCGGCGATAACAAAAGCTTCAATGACGAGGGGAATGGTGCTTCTCTTTGCGTTTTGTTGTGGTGCGATCGTGGCCAACATCTATTACGCGCAACCCATTATCAGCTTGATCGCCCCGGATATCGGCATGTCGAATGGCAGCGCCAGCTTTATCGTATCGCTGACTCAAATTGGTTACGCACTCGGATTGTTTTTCCTGGTTCCCTTGGCGGACCTCATGGAAAACCGCCGACTGATGATCGCGACGATCGTGGTTACAATCTTCAGCCTGATCGCCGCTGGTTTGGCCAGGCAGCCGAGTGTGTTTCTTGTCGTCTCGGCACTCATCGGTTTCAGCTCGGTCTCCGTGCAAATGCTGATTCCATTGGCCGCGCATCTGGCGCCGGAAGAGTCTCGCGGCCGAGTGGTGGGAGGGATCATGGGGGGCTTGCTGTTGGGGATCCTGCTTGCGCGGCCGCTGTCGAGCCTGGTTGCTGACCATTTTGGTTGGCGGGCAGTATTTATCGGCGCGGCTGCGTTGATGCTCGTCATCTCCATGGTGATCGGCATGACCATGCCCAAATGGCAACCGACCCATCGCGCGTCGTATGGTCAGTTGCTGAAGTCCCTTGGACAACTGTTTTGCCGCGAGCCGGTATTGCGTCAGCGAGCGCTCTATCAAGGGTTGATGTTTGCCGCGTTCAGTTTGTTCTGGACTGCTGTCCCCCTGGTGTTGAGCCGGGAGTTCGGCCTCACGCAAAGTCAGATTGCGATTTTCTCTCTGGTCGGCGCCATCGGCGCAATCGCCGCACCTATCAGTGGTCGACTCGCCGATGCAGGGCACACTCGACGAGCCTCACAGTTGGCCATGATATTGGGCGCAGTGAGTTTCCTGCCGGCCTTCATCAATCCTTTTTACGGTGTGATCGGGTTAGCGGTTACGGGTATCGCGCTGGATTTTGCCGTGCAGATGAACATGGTGCTTGGGCAACGAGCCGTCTACGCCTTGGGCACTGCCAACCGAGGCCGTCTGAATGCGTTGTACATGATCAGCATCTTCATTGGCGGGGCGATCGGCTCCTCGGTGGCCAGCTCGCTTTATGAACACTTCAGCTGGTTGGCGATTGCCGCCGTCGGAAGTGCATTGTCACTGGCCACTCTGACCGCGTTCTTGATGGTGTCCCGTAGAAGCGGGCAGACCCACTGAGTAAATCCGTCGCCTGGACAAGTGATTGGGGAGGGCGCCCCAAGTTAGTTATCAAATCCAATCAGTGAAATAGGCGCACCGTTCCCAGTCAGCGCCCGGTAACTCAAGGAGTGTCATGGACAAGCTGCTCGCATTGAAAATGTTCGTCCAGGCGGTGGATTCGAAGGGTTTTTCTTCTGCCGCACGACAATTAGGCATGGCTACGTCATCTGTAACTCGGATGATCGATGGGCTTGAGGCTGAACTGGGCGCTGTCCTGCTTAACCGCTCCACCCGTCAAATCTCATTGTCAGATGCCGGTGCCGCCTACTATTTGAAAGCGCGGGAGGTGCTCAACGCTGTGGCCGAAGCGGATGCCTCAGTCACTGACCGTGGGGAAGTCCCTGCAGGGCATCTGCGTATTTCTGTGCCGGTGGCGCTTGGACGTCGTCTCATTGCTCCGCATATCGCCTCGCTGTTGAAGCGTTACCCGCAGTTGGTGTTGGACATGACACTTTCTGACGACATCGTCGAATTGCTCGGCGAGCGCGTTGACCTATCGATACGGTTGGGATCGGCAGCAGCGATGGATGGTGTGGTCAGTCGTACCATCGGTCATTTTCGGCGTCGGGCGGTTGCCAGCGCCGCGTACTTGAATACGCATGGCTTTCCCGAACAGCCTCTGGACTTGCTGCAGCACGAGTGCATGCGCTTCAGTTACGGGTCAAAGCAGCAGGTTTGGACGTTCCAAAAGGACGGTGAGGAGACGCGAGTACCCATTGAAGGCCGCTTCAAAAGCAACAATGCGGAGGTTTTGCGCGAAGTTGTACTGTCCGGCGGTGGGGTGGCGCTGTTACCTGATTGGCTTGTCGACGATGATATCGACAGCGGCAACTTGACGTCGTTGTTCGAGTCTTTTGTGATCAATCCCAACGATGCAAGTTCGGCCATTTCCGCGCTGTATCTTCCCAATCATCGCGGCTCCAAACGCGTGAATGCTTTTATCGATTTCATCTGTGAATTACTGGGGCCTGAACACCTCCCCAGGAATTGATCTGCTGGCGTCCTCAGAAGCCGGGGCGGGTTCATAGCCAGCGCATTCTTTTGTTTTGTATGATGCCTCGATGAAGCTCTAGTGAGGCGTTATGCAAGACTCAAAAAACGTAGACGAGAAAGCGCCGGAAAAATCAGCGAACTCACAGGGTACCGTCAAAGCGGCGACTCGGCGCCTTTCGCCAGAGGTCCGGGAAAAGCAGATCGTGCAGAAAGCCATCGAGCACTTTGCGACGTGCGGATTCTCGGGAAGCACTCGTGAGCTGGCGCGGCAACTGGACGTTACCCAGCCGTTGCTCTATCGCTATTTCCCCAGCAAAGAAGCATTGATTGACCGTGTTTACGACGAGGTATATCGGTGGGATGCCTCTTGGGAGACGATGATCAAGGATCGTTCGCAACCCCTTCAGGCTCGCCTGGTTCGTTTCTATACTTCATACGCAAACGTGATTTTGCGGCGAGAATGGATTCGCATCTTCGTTTTCGCCGGGTTGACCCGTGAAGGCATCAACGATCGGTATCTGGCCAAATTGCGTGAGCGAGTCTTCATTCCTGTTATCGCGGAAATTCGCCACGCCCATGGTCTGGCGCCTTCCTCCGGTGAAACGATCAATGAAAAAGAGCTCGAACTGATCTGGAGTTTGCATGCCAGCATTTTCTATATTGGCGTGCGCAAATGGATCTACGATCTTCCAGTGACCGAGGACATTGACGCGCTGATAGAGCAGATGGTCGATGCGTTCCTCAATGGCGGTCCCCATGTATTGGCTCAAGTCGACAACGACCTCGGCGAAATGCCTCGTTTGAATTGATTTTTCCGCTTGCCCACCTAATGACATCCTGCTGCCACCCTTCTTTTTTGTCGACCACTCATCACCTGTTTCAGCCTTTAGCTGGATAGGTGGCGGGAGGGCGCGCACCCCGCTATTTCGCTCTGAAAAGCCCTTTCCAAACACCTGGAACTCGCCCTGCCGAGACGACACCACGACGTGGTTCAGGGGCTGTCCTCAAAAAATTTGGTCCTCCGGCTATTTACTTCAATTTCGTCAGGCCTTACTGTTTATCAACTGATAAATAACTACAAAAAACTGTTGGAGGCACCATGCAAGTCCGAAAACTCGCTCATTACTCGATCCGGTCGTTCGACCTGGAAAAGTCCAGCCAATTTTATGAAAGGGTGCTCGGTTTCACCCCTGGCTACCGGCCGCCGTTCGACTTTCCTGGCGTGTGGTTGTACATGGGAGGGGATGAGCAAGACTTTGGTACGGTCCACATTATCGGGATCGATCCCTCCAACCCCGAGGGTTTGAAGAAGTATCTCGGCGACAAAGAAATCCCGTTGAAGGGCACTGGAACCGTTGATCACATTGCTTTTCTGGTAACAGGCCTGGTTGAGTTCTGGAGCGTCTTCAAAGCGCAAGGCATTGCCTGGCGTGATCGCACCGTTCCGAGCCTGGGCCTGCATCAGGTCTTCATCGAAGATCCTTCAGGTGTCACCATCGAACTCAACTTCCCGGCCTCCGAGATTGAAGCCGTCGGTTCCTACACCGCCTATGCCGCTGCGACTGTGGAGGTGCAGCCATGATTAATATGTCGAACAAGCGCCGCGCTATTGTCGTAGGTGGTTCGCTGGGAGGTCTGTTTGCAGCGAACATGTTGCTACGCAAAGGTTGGGATGTAGAAGTCTTCGAACGTGTTCCGGACGAACTCGCTGGACGTGGCGCAGGGATCGTTACACATCCTGAATTGTTCGAGGCGATGGCTGCTGCGGGTATCCCACTCGATGCGTCGGTAGGTATCGATGTGCTGTTGCGCGTCACTTTGGACCAGGACGGCGATGTCGTACTCGAGAACGCGCTCCCGCAAACGCTGACTGCGTGGGGGAAGATGTACCAGGTTCTTCGCGCCGCTTTTCCAGACTCGCTCTATCGTTGCGGTGGCAGCGTCGCCTCGGTCGAAAGCACGGAGTCCCATGCCAGTGTCACATTGGCTGATGGCACAACTCATCAAGCGGACATCATTATTGCTGCCGATGGATTCCGGTCGACGATTCGCCAGCAGCTTTTACCTGACTTACACCTACAATACGCCGGCTATATCGCATGGCGCGGGTTGGTCGATGAAGGTGTTCTTTCCGACTCCGCCCACGCATCGCTCTTCGATAAATTTGCGTTCTGTTTACCCCCGCGCGAGCAAATTTTGGGGTATCCAGTTGCTGGCCAGTCGAACAGCACCCTTGCAGGAGAGCGTCGTTACAACTTTGTCTGGTACCGCACCAGCGGCGACGATGAGTTGAAGGATCTGCTCCGGGATGAGAGCGGTAAACAGTTTGAAGGTGGAATTCCTCCGGCACTGATACGTCGTGATGTGCTCGCCAATATGTATGAGTCCGCCGATACGCTACTTGCCCCGCAGTTTGCCGAAGTCGTGAAGAAAGCAACGCAACCGCTGTTCCAGCCGATTTACGACCTGGAAGTACCGAAGATGAATTTCGGACGAGTCGCTCTGCTCGGCGACGCTGCATTTGTGGTCCGTCCTCATTGCGGGATGGGGGTCACCAAGGCGGCCGGTGATGCCTTGGCAATCGTCGAAGCACTTGAGCGACATGCATCCGTTGAAGATGCCTTGGCGGACTACAGCGAACAACGCTGCCGTTTCGGCGCCTCGATAGTTCAGCACGCCAGGCATCTTGGCGCGTATATGCAGGCGCAATTGAAAAGCGAGGAAGAGCGCGAAATGGCTGAGTTGTACCGGACTCCAGAAGCCGTGATGCGTGAAACCGCAGTGCCCGTGAAGTTTTAATTCAGTTACACGCCCTTCGCAGGAGACAACCATGGAACATGCATATCCGCAAGACGGTGGCCCGGCCGTGTCCGCTGAACAGCTTGAAGACACAATTCAAAATCCGATTCTCGAAAACCCGCAGTTTCGTGCATTGGTAAAACAGCGACGAATATTTTCGTGGAGCATGACTGCTCTCATGCTGGCGGTATATTTCGGCTTTATTCTTTCGCTGGCCTTTATTCCTGCCCGCTTGGGTACACCTATCACCGAAGGTCAACCCATGACGTGGGGCGTGCCGATTGGCTTCGCAATGCTCGCTTTTACGGTTCTTCTCGTTGCTGTCTACGTATGGCGCACTAACACCTGCTACGACCCAAAAATAAAAACAATCATCAGGAGCTTCAAAAAATGAAGCGTCTTCTTATTACCTTCTCGGCCATCCTTACTTCGGCAACTGTATACGCGAGCGATGTCCCTGCCGCGGTGCCCAAACATAACCCCATTGCCATAGGCATGTTCCTGGCGTTCGTCGTATTCACTCTATTTGTCACACGATGGGCCGCGCGTAAAAACAATTGTGTTGCCGATCACTATGCGGCAGGCGGCAAAATTACCGGTTTCCAGAATGGTTGGGCCATCGCCGGAGACTACATGTCCGCAGCGTCGTTACTGGGCATCTCCGCCCTGGTTTTTACCAGTGGCTTCGACGGGCTGATCTACTCAATCGGCTTTCTTGCAAGCTGGCCGATCATTCTGTTCCTGATCGCGGAGCCATTGCGCAACCTTGGGCGCTACACCCTGGCGGACGTTCTGTCCTACAGGTTGAAGCAGAGACCCATACGGGCTTTTGCGGCGTCCAGCTCTATCGTGATCGTGCTGCTTTACCTGGTCTCTCAACTGGTAGGCGCTGGAAAACTGGTGGAACTGCTGTTCGGCTTTGATTACACCGCGGCTGTACTGCTCGTCGGTACGCTGATGGTCATCTATGTGTTCTTTGGCGGAATGCTGGCAACTACCTGGATTCAGATCATCAAGGCAGTGTTACTGCTGACCGGATGTGTTTTCATGGCTCTCATGGTGTTATCCGAGTTCGGATTCAGCCTGAACCAATTGTTCGCTCAAGCCACTCAGGTTCATCCATCCCATGGGGCAATCATGAGCCCCGGAGGTTTGATTACCGACCCAGTATCCGCCATCTCCCTGGGGTTGGCACTGGTCTTCGGTACGGCGGGTCTTCCACATATTCTCATGCGTTTTTTCACCGTCGGTGACGTTAAAGCCGCGCGCCAAAGCATTCTTTATGCCTCCGGTCTTGTCGGCATAGGGTATGCGCTGATTGTCATCATTGGCTTTGGCACCATCGCCCTGGTTGCGAGCAATCCTGCCTATCACGATGCATCAGGTGGAATATTGGGTGGCGTTAACATGGTTGCCATTCACCTCGCCCATAACGTCGGCGGTAATGTCTTCCTGGGATTCATGTGTGCGGTATCGTTCTCGACGATATTGGCGGTAGTGGCAGGGTTGACCCTGGCTGGCTCGTCAGCTGTTTCTCATGATCTCTATGCACATGCTTTGCGCCGCGGCACCGCCAGCGACCGTGACGAAATGCGCGTCTCTCGTGTTACGACCATCGTACTGGGTGTGTTGTCGATCATCCTGGCGATTGCATTTGAAAAGCAAAACATCGCCTTTATTGTGAGCTTAACGTTCTCCATCGCCGCAAGTTCCAACTTTCCGGTACTGTTGTTATCGATCTACTGGAAAGGCTTGACGACCCGTGGCGCCGTAATTGGCGGATCGTTGGGGCTGGTATCGGCAATCACCCTGTGCATTCTCAGTCCAACCGTTTGGGTCAAGATCCTTCATCATCAGCAAGCCTGGTTCCCTTATGAATATCCGGCCCTGTTTTCAATGGCCGTAGCATTCATCGGTATTTTCTGGTTTTCCATTACCGATCGCTCCGCCAGTGCCATCAGTGAGCGCAATCGATTCGAAAATCAGTTGGTCGACTCTGAACTGGGTACGCCGGCAACATGGAAGGCTCAACTCAAAGCTGATTGATCCATGTAGTGGCTGCCTGCAATAAATAATTTATGAATAACAGCGCTCATACTCCGTGCGCTGTTTGGAAATTTGTGCCTGAAAAATCGCTGAATAGTTAATACAAAAATAATAACCTCAACTTTGGTGCGCATAAATGAAATGTTCTTTTACCGTTGCGGCTGCCATGTGTGTATTGGCGCAGCAAGCCCATTCGGCTGGTTTCATTGATGATAGTAAGGCTGCGCTTAAACTGCGTAATTACTATATCAACAGCGATTATCGTGACTCTGCAACACCCGCGCAGAAAGCCGCCAATCAAAGTTATCAAGCGGAATGGGGACAGGCTTTCCAGCTGGAATTCATCTCCGGATACACCCAAGGCCCTGTAGGGTTCGGTGTCGATGCTTTAGGCATGTTGGGCGTAAAGCTCGATTCAAGCGCCGGCAAACATGGCAATCCAACGGGTACCAACTTCGGTGGTGTGGTGTTTCCAAGCGACGGCAACCATGCGGTTGACGATTTTTCCAGCCTGGGATTGACCGGGAAAGTGAAGATATCCAAGACCGAGTTGAAGCTTGGTACTCTGGTCCCGAAACTGCCGGTTATCTTCAGTAATGACGGGCGTTTGCTGCCGCAAACCTGGCAAGGAACCCAGGTTACCTCCGCGGACATCAAGGATCTGACCCTGGTAGGAGGGCAAATTGACGGGGTCAAGGGCCGGAACTCCAGCAATAACGAAAACATGTCAATCGCGGGTGCCAACAATCCTGTCACCGGTCGCTTCAGCAATAAATTCATTTATGCGGGTGGCGATTACAAACTGACCAAAGATCTGACCTTGCAATATTATTACGGCAACCTTGAAGATTTTTATAAGCAACACTTTCTAGGGCTGATTCATAACTGGGCAATAGGTTCGGGCGTTCTGACCAGTGATATTCGATATTTCAATAGCCAGGATGATGGTGCAAACGGCCATGACCCTGCTTACTTTACGACAGGCTACTACGGCGGTAATACGATAAAAGGCAAAGTTGACAATAACCTGTTCAGTGGATTATTTACCTATGCCGTTGCCGGTCACTCCTTCGGAGCCGGCTATGAGGTCAGCAACGGAAAAAGCGATTTCCCTTATTTAAACCAGGGTGACGGTCCGACCACTTACACCATCACGGAAATGCAGGTTCAGAAGTTCGTGCACGCTGGCGAGAAGTCCTGGCAAGCACGCTACGCTTTCGACTTCGCGAAACTGGGCTTGCCCGGTGCGACGGCGGGGGTTGTATACGTTAAAGGTGATGACATCAATACCATCGCTTCCAGCAATTCCAGTGAGTGGGAACGCGATATAACGCTGGCCTATGTCGTGCAATCGGGACCGTTAAAAGGCATTAGCGTCATGTGGAAAAACGCAATGGTACGAAACAACATCCCAAACACCCGCCAACAAGACGAAAATCGGATAATCATTAATTACCAATTGGCATTGTTTTAGGCGTTATCCGATAGAACGGAAGTGAAAGTATATTCAGCGGGTTAGCGGCCCGCTTAACTGACAGGCAGCGCTTTCAGGAGTGTTGCGTGTACATGCCGTTCTCTTCCAACGGCATGTCTTATAGAAGAGAAACATTTCCCTTGATTGGGGTAGGGCGGTGCAAGTGATCCTTCACCGCCTTTTTTTTATTCCGAGTGTGCGATAGGCGACCGATTCAGCACGTAAGGATCGCTCATGATCCCAACGCTTCCTGCCAGCCACGTCGAGCCAGCGGAAGATCAAGCAAACGCTTGCCGGTGGCATCGCTGATGGCGTTGCCCAGCGCTGCGGCCATGGGGCCCTGGACGATTTCCGCGGCACCGAGAAATGGCTGATCCGGCTGATCGATCATGTGGATCTCGACCTGTTTCGGCACCTCGGGAAAACGCATGATCGGATAGCCACTCCAATCGAAGCTATGCAGGCCACCGGCGTCATAGAGGATTCGTTCATAGAGCGTCCAGCTGGCGGACTGCACGATGCCGCCCTGAATCTGATTGAGCAGCCCATCGGGGCTGACAATTTGCCCCACATCGACGGCGGCAACCACCCGATCAATCGTCACTTGCCCGGTCTGGCGCTGTACATTCAACTGCACGGCGATGGCGCAGTAACCCATGATGTTTTTATAGCGTGCGAAGGCGAAGCCGATTCCACTGCCGGGGCCTGTTGCTTTTTGCGGCCAGCGGAACGCACTGGCCACGCGATCCACCACCGCCCGTGCTCGCGAATCGCTCAAGTGATTCAGGCGAAACTGCACCGGATCCACAGCGGCCCGAGCCGCCAGTTCATCCACCGTACTTTCGATGGCGAACACGTTGATATGAGCACCGAGCGAACGCATGGCCGAAGTCCTGAATGGCATGGTCAGCACAAAATTCAGGTCAACCTGCAGGTTGGGTATCTCATACAACGGAACCGCGTTACGGTCGCCGTCACCCTCGGGTTGGGCGATCGGGACTGAAGGAGCAGGGGTGAAAGGTTTGGCCAATAGCCACGCCGGTAACAGACGCCCGGCATTGATGATGCGTTCGTTGTGCGGAGTACTCCAGAGCTCGTATTTCCAGTCACGAAGACGCCCACTGTCATCCAGTCCCGCTTCCACTTCGGCCAGCATTGCCGAGCTGTAGGGCTCCCAGAGATTTTCCTGTTCGCGCATCCATTGCACCCGTATTGGTTTGCCAGGCAGGGCCATGGCGATCAACGCGGCATCGGCGGCGGCGTCATCGGCGCCGTTGTGACCATAGCAGCCGGAGCCTTCAGCATGGATGCAGCGTACCTGCTGCACAGGCAGACCTAGCATCTCGGCGATGCCCATGCGCAGAGGATAAACACCCTGGGTGTGGGTCCAGACGGTCAGCGTCCCATCCTTGAACCACGCCACAGCGCAAGACGGCCCGATGGAACCGTGCATCAGGTATTGCTTGGTCACCCGTGCCTTGTACGCACGCGACTCAGGTTGCGTGAGGTTACCCTTGGCGCTCACCGGGTAGCGCCGCGCTGGCAGCTCGGTGAGGAGTTGATGGATATGTGTCGAGTCAGGTAGCGGATTACCTTCTGTCCAGCGGGCAGTGCCGTAGCCCTCGCGCATCGCTTTGACCGCCAGCCATTCATCGGAGGCGACCACGGCGAGGTAACTGCCGTTACGGACCAGCTTCACCACACCGGGGAGTTTGTTGAGGGCGGCCTCGTCAATGTCCAGTAGCTGACTGCCGCGCCGGGGGGGACGTATCACGCGAGCATGCAGCATATCGGGCAGGCGCATGTCCTGCACATAGGCCGCACCGCCGCTGACCTTGGCCGGGATGTCCAGCCGAGGCAATGATTTGCCGATCAGGGTGAAACTGCTGGCTGGCTTGAAGGGGGAACTCGCCGATGCGAAGCGATGCAATTGAACCCCGACCACCGCTTGTATGTAGGTCATGCTGCGGCCTTGCCCATCGTAGATCACAGCGTCCCGCGTGCTCAGGCTGTCGATGTTGCATCGCCATTGGCGTGCCGCGGATTCGAGTAACAACTGACGCACCTGGGCCGCGGCGTTGAACAATGCAGTGCCGCTGTCGACGATCGTATGGCTGCCGGCGGTATAACCCTCATTGGGTGTCAGCGCAGTGTCGGCAGTGAGAAAACGGATGAGACCAGGTGATACTTCCAGGCGTTCAGCGGCGATTTGCAGGAGCGCGGTCTTGACGCCAGTGCCCAGCTCCACTTTTCCGGTGTAGACGGTGATGCCGTCTTTCGCGTCTATGCGGATCCAGGCGTCCAGATTGGGCGTGGCCCGCAGGCTGCCTGGCAGATCCGGCGCCAGGATCGCCGTCCCCAAGGTGTCCACTTCGGTGTCAGCGAAGGCACGCGGGATACCCGGGAGCATTGCGAATCCCATCACCAACGTGCCGTTTATCACGAAGGCGCGGCGGCTCAGATCGACGTTTTGCGCAGAGGATTTCATACCTTGCCTCCCTGCGCGATGACCGACTTGATAGCGGCAAGGATCCGCACATGAGTGCCACAGCGGCACAGGTTGGGAGCCATGTGGCGACGGATCGTTTCATCGTCCGGATGAGGGTTCGCCTCCAATAGAGCCTGCGCTCGTACGATCATCCCCGCGATGCAATAACCACACTGGGCCGCCTGTTCGTCGATAAAGGCTTTCTGCAACGGCCCCGGGTTGTCGGCGCTGCCCAGACTCTCCACTGTGCGCACTGATTTGCCTGCCAGCGCGCCGCAGGGTGTCAGGCATGAAAAAACCGGTTTATCGTTCACTAAAACGGTGCAAGCGCCGCACTGACCCAAACCGCAACCGAATTTCGTGCCATTGAGCCCTACCTGGTTGCGCAGGGCATACAGCAGCGGCATGTCTTGCGGGATGTCCAGTTCATGCGTCTTGCCGTTGATGTCGAGTGTGATCACGGTTGCTACTCCTGAGCCCGAATGCTCTTGATTGTCTTGTCGAGGTCCGTCCAGGGTCTGGTCGGGCAGCTCTCGTTGCGCAAGTACTCGGCAATTGCGGCGAGGTGGGAGTCATCCAGACTGTCTGCGAACGCAGGCATGTAGTGGCTGGTAGCGGCGGTGGACATCGGGATGCCCTGCAGGATGGTTTGGATCAGGTTACGTGGCGAGTCCGCCGTCACTGCGCTGGTGTTTGCCAGAGCGGGCCTCGATTCAATGGCGCGCATGGGGGCGGCGGAGCCGTGGCAACTTGCGCAGGCACCGTCGAACAGCGACGCACCCGGCAACGCCTTGGCACTGGGCTTGGCCTCAGGGGAGCAGGGCGGTAACGTCACGTCCGAAGAGGTTTTTTTGAGGTCAAGAATATAGCGGGCGATGGTATGGGCATCTTCCACCGGCAATTGCGCAATGCTCAGGCTGACCGGCAACATCGGGCCCGCCGCCGCACTGTGATCTTCGGCGACCTTGCCCGTCAGATAGGCGACCAATTGGGCTTCATTCCAGGGGTGTTGCGCTTCGGCCATCCCGCGCAGGGAGGGGGCCGTCCAGCCGTCGACGATACTGCCATTGAACAGTTCGCTGCTCTTCTCGCCGCCTATCAGATTCAGGGGCGAATGGCAGGATGAACAGTGTCCCGCGCCTTCGACCAGATAGCGTCCGCGGTTCCATTGCGCTGACCGGTCGGGAAGTGGTTCCAACGGATCCCCATGCAGGAACAGCAAGTTCCAGAAAGACACCAGCGCACGGAAGTTCATGGGGAAAACCATATGGTTTTCAGGTGCGGTGTATTTGACCGGGTCCACGCTCATCAGGAAGGCGTAGGCATCCGCGATATCGGCATCACTCAACTTTCGATAATGCACGTACGGGAAAGCCGGATAGAGAAAGTGACCGTCGCGGGCGATGCCTTCACGCATGGCTCGTTCAAAGGCCTCCAGCGACCACTTGCCGATACCGGTTTCCCGGTCCGGGGTGATGTTGGTGGTGAAGAGTGTTCCGAAGGGCGTTTTCAATGGCAATCCGCCCGCCATGTAATCGCCTCCTGGCCGCGTGTGGCAGACCGCGCAGTCTCCCGCTTCGACGATGCGCCGGCCTCTGTCCAGGGTTTCGCGTCCGGCACTCTGAGGCTGGCTGGCAGTAGCTATTTCCGGCCTCCAAATCATCCAGAACGCGAACCCTATCCCCACCACGCCAAGCGCCAGAACGGCACCGATGATCGTCTTGCGCTTCATCGCCTAACCTCTCGAACTGAGTAAACGACAGATTTTTCAATCCGCCGCGTGCGATTGGCGTACGGCGACTTTCTGCTCAGAGAGCTTAAACAGGGCGCTTGTGATGGAGTACCCCATCAAGGCGCAACGCTACATTGCGCCGGGCGCAACGACGGCAGTGCGCCGGCGCGCAGATCACCTCATCGTTGCGTTTTGCGAAAAGCAACGTTGCGTGGCAGGCGGATTCTCCGGGGGGCGCCGGACGCTTACCTTGGGGATGTGAAAACATTCAACCAAGGAGACCGTCATGAGTTTGCACTCATCCACTATTCAGGTGACTTACGACTTCATCTGCCCATGGTGCTGGATCGGTGAGGTGAATCTCGAACGCGCGCTTGCCGCTTCGGTTTTTTCAACTGACCGCCAAATCAGTTTCCTGCCTTACCAATTGAACCCGGACATGCCTGTTCGAGGCATGGATCGTAAAGCCTATCGTTCTGGCAAATTCGGCAGTTGGGCGCGCAGCCAGGCCATGGACGCGCAGGTCACCCACGCCGGTAAGGCCGTCGGCCTTGGCTTCCATTATGAGCGTGTCGAAACAACCCCCAACACCATGGCAGCGCATCGGTTGGTATGGCGGGAGCAACAGGCGGGTAAAGACGCTTCATTCCTGGTCAAGGCCATTTTCAAGGCGTACTTCGGCGAGGGGCGGGATATCGGCGACCTTGATGTGTTGGCCGATATCGGTGGCGAAACAGGGCTCGACCGAGGGGCCATTGTCGACTTTCTCAACACCGATGAAGGCACTGCTGAAGTCTTGAAACTCGAAGAGCAAATCAAGGCGTCCGGGGTGCGCTCGGTGCCGAGTATTCAGATCGCGGATGACGTGATCAGTGGCGCGCAACCCACCGAAATAATGATCCAGATACTGAAACGAAACCAGGCAGCTTGAGCCGCTTGTTCAATCCCGATCCATTCAGGAAATCATCATGTCTCGTCACTTGTTCAGCCCAATCAAACTCGGCCAACTCAACCTCAATCACCGTGTCGCCATGGCACCTCTGACTCGCTCACGGGCGGGGCAGCCCGGCAACGTACCGACATCGATGAACGTCGAGTACTACCGCCAGCGCGCCAGTGCCGCGTTGATCATTACCGAGGCTACTCAGATTTCGCAGCAGGGTCAGGGTTACGCCTGGACGCCCGGCATCCATAGCGACGAGCAGATTCACGGCTGGAAAGCGGTCAGCGAAGCCGTGCATGCAGAGGGTGGGCGCATTTTCCTGCAGCTCTGGCATGTGGGGAGGGTGTCACACCCCGTGTTTCAACCCGACGGCGGCTTACCGGTGGCACCGACCGCACAGCCGGTCCCCGGCAAGACCTTCATCCTGAATGAGAAGGGTGAGGGGGTGTGGGGTGATGTACCTGTACCTCAGGAACTGGACATTCCGGGGATCGAAGCGATCGTTTCCGACTTCCGCAAGGCCGCGCGCAATGCGCTTCTGGCCGGTATGGACGGCGTGGAAATCCACGCGGGCAATGGCTACCTGCTGGACCAATTTATCAACAGCGATAGCAATCAGCGTAGCGATCGCTACGGTGGAAGTATTGAAAACCGTGCGCGGCTACTGCTCGAAGTCGTGCAAGCGGTGACCGAAGAAATAGGTGCCGAACGCGTTGCTGTGCGCCTGACACCGATGGGACGTTTCATGGGGATGGGCGATGACACCCCGGAACAGACCTTTGGCTACATTGCTTCCCGGCTCAATCAATGGAATCTCGCTTACCTGCACCTGGTGGAACCGATGATGGTCGGCACGGTGCTCGATGAAAGTAATGATCCGCGCTGGGACGCCATCATCAAACAGCTGCGTACTGACTTCCACGGCGTTCTGATGCTGGCAGGTGGTTACAACGGAGAAACCGCTGAACTGGCCATCGCGCAGGGGCGTGCCGACCTCATCGCTTTCGGTCGGCCGTTCATTGCCAACCCCGACTTGCCGGCTCGCCTGCGCGGGCGCACCGAGCTCAATCTGGCGGACGGCAACAGCTTTTTTGGTGGCGACGCCAAGGGGTACATCGACTATCCGGCGCTGGCATAACGCAGCTCAAAACCGGTTGGTGTGGGAATCACCACTCTGCAAGGAGAAGGGTAATGAAGAGTCTGGATGTTCCAAAGGCCCTGGTCATTGGTGGTTCTCTGGGAGGACTGTTTGCCGCCACGGCGTTGCGGGCGATTGGCTGGCAGGTCGATGTTTTCGAGCGATCCCCCGCGGCAATGGATAGCCGTGGCGGTGGCATTGTTCTGCAAGCGGATGTCTTGCAGCATTTCCGCTACACGGGTATCCAACATACCCGTGCGCTAGGTGTCCGGTCCTATGATCGTCTGTATCTGGATCGAGCCGGTACCGTCGTGCATAAAGAACCGATGCCGCAAACGCAGACGTCCTGGAACACACTGTACAGCTCATTATTTTCTGCATTTCCTGTCGAGCATTATCACCGTGGCAAGACGCTGGTGGATCTGGCTCAGAATGAGCACCGAGTGACCGCGTTTTTTGCCGACGGCAGTCGTGCCCAGGCAGACCTGCTGGTGGGGGCCGATGGTGCGGGTTCATCTGTGCGAAGTATAGTGTTGCCCGGGGCGCAACATAGCTATTCGGGCTATGTGGTTTGGCGTGGACTTGTCGATGAAGACCGACTTCCTGACTTCGCCAAGACGCAGCTTTACCAGGATTTTGTTTTTCAACAGGACCCTGGATCGCTGATGTTGGAATACATGGTGCCGGGCTTGAACGGCTCCGTTGATCCTGGCGAGCGCCGGTTCAACTGGCTGTGGTATTTGAAAGCCGCGCAAGGGCCGGAACTGGACGCCGTGCTCACTGATCGCGACGGCCAGCGGCGTAGCCACTCCATTCCACCGGGGGCTTTGGCTGCGGAGCAGGAGGCTTACATACGGGAAATGGCGGAGCGGCATGCGAACCCGGCTTTTCGCGAATTGATTCGCCAGACCAAGGACATTTTTGTCCAGGCGATCCTTGATCTCAACGTTCCTCAAATGGTGTTCGGACGTGTGCTGTTGACCGGCGATGCCGCTTTTGTGCCGCGACCTCATACCGCCGCAAGCACGGCCAAGGCGGCCCGCAATGCACTGTTCCTGGCGCAAGCAATCGACAACATTGGCGACCTCGATAAAGCCCTGCAGGCCTGGCAAAAACAGCAACTTGCAGAAGGCAGGCGCATGGGGGACAGGGGGGTGAGCATGGGCAATCGGATCATGGGCATCACTCCATCCTGATTCAGGGGCTCATATCGGGCTTGATCCACTACTGATTGAGCACAGCCATGCAAGACGTACGACGCCTGGTCATGCACAGTCGCTACCTTTCCTTTTCTATCCCGGACGCCGTTTATGGATAAGTTGCTGGCGCTCAAAATGTTTGTCGAAACCGTACGCTGTGGTGGTTATTCGTCAGCGGCGCGCAAACTTGGTATCTCCACTTCGTCTGTGACTCGGCAGGTAGCGGGGCTGGAAAGCGAGCTGGGCGCCAGCTTGTTGAACCGCACCACGCGCAACACAAGCGTCACGGTGGCGGGGCAGAACTATTACGAAAAGGCAGTGGTGATCCTCGAGGCCATCGACGAAGCGGATGCCGTCGTGACCGACCGTGGCAGCAAAGCTCAAGGACGCTTACGGGCCAGCGTCCCGGTGGAATTCGGCCGACGCATCATCGCTCCTCATCTGGGGCGACTGCTGGATCGTCATCCCGGCCTGGAGATCAGCCTCTCGCTGAGCGACGAGGTCAGTGACCTGCTCAGCGAGCAAATAGATGTGTCAGTGCGTCTTGGTTCATCGGTCGTCAGTGATGACATCGTCAGCAAGCGCCTGGGCGATTTCCAGCGTTGGGTTGTGGCGAGTCCCGAATACCTGACGCGTACCGGACTGCCCCGACACCCCCGTGACCTGTTGGAGCATCAATGCCTGCGTTTTGATTACTGTACGGGCCACCACAGTTGGACATTCCAGGGCGATGAGGAAATCATTCGCTTGAATGTGCAGGGACGGCTGCAAAGTAACAACGCCGACATTCTGCGCGAGGCAGCGTTGGCCGGGGGTGGGGTGACGCTATTGGCTGATTGGCTGGTGCGAGACGATGTCAGCGCAGGTCGCCTGACGCGCGTGCTGGAGCAGTATGAGGTCAACCCTGGCAGTGCGAGCACTTGTATCAATGCGCTGTACCTGCCCAATCATCGTGGTTCCAGTCGCATCAATGTGTTCATTGAGTTTCTTCAGGAAATACTCGCCCCCTGAGCACGTCCTGTGCATTTGGCAAGCCAGCCCGGGCGTCATCGGTGTCATGGTTTCAGCTGAGCCGAATGTCCAGTGCGCGAAGATAGGTCTGCAAGCCTGCATCCTGAGTGGGGATCAAAAATGCTTCATGATCCGATTCGTTGAAATGAGCGTGCCTCAGAACCTGCAGTGGGGATCTGTCTCAGTACACCATTTAACTTATGGGCGATGACCGATGTTCATAAGCGGCTGTAACCCTGGATTTTGAGACCCGTTAGCCAGAAACCGGGTTAGAGTGTTCATCAATGTCTGTTCATAAGGGCCCTCCACTCGATTCGCGTAGTCGCGCCAAGCGGTTCCAGCGAACGAACAGGGCAAAAAAACCGTATATCAATCGTTATGTGAAAAATGAATCGTCCGCTGTTTGTTTCTCTAGATGGGCCCAAGGGAGCCGGCAAAACCACACTTTTGGAAGCCGTTACGAAAGTACTGAGGGCAGACAACAAAAAGGTGATCCGACTTTGCGAGAAAAAAAGCGATCCCTATAGGGGTGAAACAATGACCCTTGTGAACAAACTCGTCAGAAATCCCACCCGGGATTTGGAGTTGGAGGTTTGTGAGCGCTTTGCTGATAGCCGTACCTGGATTTCCCAGCACGTGCTGGCTAAACAGCCACCAGGCAGCATTATCTTGATCGATCGCTGGTACCCGTCTGATGCCGCGTTTCGCCGGATAGTCCCGTTTGCAGAGATTCTACAGTTGAACATCGATCGAAACGTGCGAGTGCCAGACCTGCATGTCGGGGTTGTCACCGCCCCTGAAATTTCATGGGCGAGGGCAGCGGCACGACGGCGTGGGCTGAGCAGTACTGTGATCCATAAGCTGGAAGAACATGTTGCTTGTACCAAGGCGTTCGAGCGAGCGATTGTAAATCACGGCTGGGTTTTATGTCGTAATGAAGGAACGATCGAAG